>RFHT01000358.1 GCA_003696835.1 Bacteroidota bacterium | reverse complement strand
GAACTCATCAAGCCCATGGTGCACTACATTGAGCAGCGGGGTGGCAGGGTGTTGCTGAGGATGCCGGTGGAAAAAGTGAGGCGCATCGGACAGGGATATGAGATCAGCACCCACTACCGCAAGCAGCGCACCCAATTCTATGCCCAACGGCTCGTATCGGCCATTCCACTCAACAACACCCTTGCCCTGTTTGACAGCAGCAAACTGGAGCGCACCTACCGCAAAAGGCTGATGCATTCTCCCCAGCTTTACAGCGCCTTTCAGGCCGGGCTGGTATTCCGGCGGCGAAAGCACTTTGGTTGTTTGCATCACCAGCTCCTGCTGCCCGCGCCCTTGCCGCAAATAGGCGCACGCAGTTTCTTTCTCAGCCTGAGCCATCCCCATGATACCCTGAGGTGCAAAGCCTCCGAAGTGGTGGCCTCCGTATCGGCCCATATTCCTGACCCGGCTCACACCCCAGTCAGTGACAAAGAGCAACTGCTGCGAATCATTGAGCAAAGCTTGATAGAAAAAGGTTTTTTTGAGCGGGGCGACCTCCTCTATGCCCATACATCTACGGCCAGGAGCTGGGAAAAATGGACTGGCCGGCAGTGGGGCTTTGTGGGGGGCTATCCCCAATACCGCCACATTAAGCCCTGGCAGATGGTGGATGCCCGCTTCGACGGAGCGGGTGCCTATATATGTGGCGATACCACCTACCCGGGCCAGGGTATAGCGGGAGCTTGCCTCAGTGGGATGATTGCCGTCCAAAAAATGAAGCTGGACGGCATGGCTGATGTGCGCAGAGCGAAGGGGGCAAAAAAGCCGGAGGAAATTTTCCGCCAAAAAGCGGAAAAGTCCTATCTTTAAGGTATGATCAGGCCCATTATGTATGCTTTGTGTGCGATGGCTGGTCTTGCCATGCTGGCAGCCTGCCAAGGGGAAGCGGAGCCCCCTGCACCCGCCAAACCTCGTTTTGAGGGGGTGCAAGGGCAATGGCAGTCTGCAGGCAGGGATGTTTCGCCTTTCCTGTCTGTCTTTGCCGGCGCCGACTCCATTGTTATCCGTTTTGAAAAAGGGCCGGGCTACCGCATTGAGCAGTACGATACGGCCGGCAGGCGCAGGGTGTTTGAAGGGACTTATGAATTGCATGAAAACGATAGCACCGAGCTTTCTTACCTTTTGTTGAATCAAACCCTGCCGCTGCCCTCCAGCAGCGAAGGCCTGGTGCGCGTATTTGCCGGCAGGCCCGACTCCATGTACCTCGAAGTGGTGCAAACCCAGCCTTATATAGGCGCATTCCCGCCCACCCTGGAGGGGGGCTTTGGCAGCAGTAGCGCCGGTGCCCTGGGCAATACCAACATACAGCGGTTTAGAAGAATAGAATGATCCATCATCCATGACCCATCCTTCCCCCACTTTGTTACATGACTTTTTTGAGTGCAGCTTCCGCCTGGATGGAAGTGCCTTGGAGGCCAGCATTGAGCTGAATGCAGCCCATCCCATTTTTGAGGGTCACTTTCCCGGCCAACCCATTGTGCCGGGTGTGTGTATGATCCACATGCTCAAGGAGGTACTCGAACTGGCTCTGGACCGTAGCCTGGAGCTGCAAAGCGCTTCCAACATCAAATTTGTCGCTTTTATCGACCCCCGCCTGCATCCCGCTATACAGCTCAGTTGCAGCTGGCAGCAGCAGGCAGACCAGCTGCGGGTAAGCGCCGTGCTGAAGGGAAAAGAGACGATATTTTTTAAATTCAAAGGGGACTTTCACTAACTTGGGGCCCCATTAGAGCAAGATATGCGTACACAGAGCCATCAGCAGCTATTTGACCAATGGAAGTGTTGTGTGTTGATTCCCACCTACAACAATGCGCAAAGCATCGGGCAGGTCATCACCGACGTATTGGCCTTCACCCGAAATGTGATCGTGGTCAATGACGGCTCTACGGATGGGAGCCCAGAGCTATTGCGTACCTTTTCCCAACTGGAAGTATTGAGCTACCAGCCAAATAAGGGCAAAGGCCATGCCCTTCAACGGGGGTTTGAGCGGGCGCGTGAACTGGGCTACGACTACGCCATCACCCTGGATGCCGACGGGCAGCACTATGCCGACGACCTGCCCGTTTTTTTGGAGGCCCTGGCCGAAAAGCCCGGCAGGCTGCTCATTGGAGCCCGAAATATGGACCAGGAGCATGTGCCGGGCGGCAGCAGCTTTGGCAACCGCTTCTCCAATTTCTGGTTTTGGCTGGAAACGGGCATTTCCCTGCCCGATACCCAGTCGGGTTATCGCCTGTATCCCCTGCGGTCTTTGGCGGGCATTCGCTTTTTTTCCAGCAAATACGAATTTGAAATAGAGGTGATTGTGCGGGCCGCCTGGAAAGGCATAGAAGTAGCCCCCGTTCCGGTGAAGGTGTACTACCCACCCAAAGAGGAGCGCATTTCACATTTCCGGCCCTTTTGGGATTTCTTCCGCATCAGTGTGCTCAACACCTTTCTGGTGCTCATTGCCCTGCTGTACATCAAACCCCGCGATTTGTTTCGCCACATAAAAAAAAAGCCCCTGAGACAGCACCTGCATGAGCTCTTTCTGGACGAGCGCGAAAGCAAGCTGCGAAAGGCCCTGGCGGTGAGCCTGGGGGTGTTTATGGGCATCGTGCCGATATGGGGCTGGCAGTTGGTGTCGGCCATTGGCCTGGCTTACCTGTTTCGGCTCAACCGGCCCATCGTCATTCTGGCAGCCAATATCAGCCTTCCTCCTATGATTCCCTTTATTGTAGCGGGCAGCTACCTGCTGGGAGGCTGGCTGATGGGGCAGCCCATTGCCATTGCCCTGGACCCCGACACCATCACGCTGGAACTGATATGGGTGAATTTTCAGCAGTACCTGCTGGGCAGCCTTGCCCTGGCAGTGGCGGCAGCGGTTTTTTTTGGCCTGCTTACCTTGGGCCTGCTGAACCTCCTGGGGCGGAGGTAAAGAAAAAATGGCCTTCACCCAGAAGGCGAAGACCATAGGCAAAAGGTAAAAAGAACAGTTTACTTATTTCCCTGGCTGGCAATGAGCCATGCAGCACCGGCCAGCGCGGTATCTTTCAAAAACATCGGCATGGAGTCCCTCATGGCCTGGTCACCTCCCTCCAGAACACCGGGCAAATGGATAGACAGGGCAAATATCAGCAGCATAATACCCAGAAGCAGACCTGCAAGCTGGTCTTTTTTGCGAATCATGATGCTCACCGCAGCAGCAATCAGGGCAGCTCCAGTGAGATAGACCCAGAATATGCCACCGGGTATAGGGACCTTTTCTGCCATGTCAGGACCACTCATAAAGTGAAAAAGACCAAAAACAGCCATGGGAATAGCGTAGAGAAAACGCGAAGCTTTGGTGGTAATTGAGAGTAAAGTTTCCATAGTAGTGTGGGTTGAAAGTTATTGATAATATTCAAGTTAGGGTTTTTTTGGTAAATTCCAAACAGCACAAATGAAGTTTAAACATTGATTTGCAGCTGCATTTCTTTCCATACCTGGAAGGGGGAATATGGTTTGGGCTGTTTCCAAATAAAATAAAAGCTGTAAATTCGGAGCATTATCGACGGAATGCGGGCATGGCACAACTATTTGTATCTCTGTATCACTACTTTCGGCGACGGCTCTGGCTGTTGCTGGGCCTGATGGGGGTATTTGTGCTGTGTGCGGCCTACTGGGGAAGCAAGCTTCGTTTTGAGGAGGACATTACCCGCCTCATGCCCATAGATGAAGAAGTGGCGGAACTCACCAATCTGCTTCAGCACGCCGGTTTTGCTGACAAACTGATTGTCCATATCTGGCAGGCCGATAGCCTGGAGCCGCCCCGGCCGGATTCCCTGGTACAGCATGCCGCCCGCCTGGCGGCACAGCTACGCAGGCAATTTTCTCCCACCTATATAGCCGAAGTGCGGGAGCAGGTGCCCGATGATCAAATGCGCCAGCTGTACGATTTTTTTTACGCCCATTTGCCTCTCTTCCTGGATGAGCAGGATTATGAGGACATAGAGCGCCTGATGCAGCCTGCCACCTTTGCCCGAAACTTCGACCGCAATTACAAGTTGTTGCTTTCTCCGGCCAGTGCCATGCTGAAGCAGCAGGTGCTGCGCGACCCCCTGGGCATGACGCCCCTGGCCCTGCGCAAGCTGCAGCAGCTGCAACTGGACGAAAATTTCAGCCTGTATCAGGGCTATGTACTCACCCGCGACCAGCGCCATTTGCTGATGTTCATTACCCCTGCTCACGATGTGGGCGAAACTGCTGCAAATGGCAAACTGATCGAAGGTCTTGACCGCCTCATGGACAGCCTGGCCCTTCAGCCGGTGGCCCGGCAGTTTCATACTGAGTACTACGGAGGTACGGCCGTGGCGGTGGCCAATGCAAAGCAGATCAAGCGCGATGTGATGCTCACGGTGAGCATTGCCATGCTGGCCATTTTGTTGCTGGTGGGCCTTTTTTTCAGGCGTTTGCACATTTTTCTCTTTCTGTTGCTGCCCGTTGCCTTTGGGGGCGGCCTGGGCCTGATGCTGATGTATTTTCTAAGGGGAGAGGTATCGGCTATTTCCCTGGGCATAGGCTCGGTACTCATTGGCATCACCATCGATTATTCCCTGCATTTGTTTACCCACTACCGCAACACTGGTCAGGTTGAGCGGGTGCTGCGGGACGTTACCCAGCCCCTGCTGGTGAGTTGTCTCACCACGGCGGCGGCCTTTTTGTGCCTGCTGGCGGTGCGGGCCCGCGCCATGAACGACCTGGGGCTGTTTGCAGCTTTTGGGGTTAGTGGGGCGGCTTTGTTTGCCCTGCTGTTGTTGCCGCATTTGTTTCGCTTCGCCACCAAAGCGACAAACCGCCAGCAAGCTGCCACCTGGCTCGACCGCCTGGCGGCGCTGCGTTTTGACCGCAACAGGCCCCTGCTGCTGGGCATACTGCTGCTGAGCCTGATATGCATACTGGCGGCTCCTCATGCCCGCTTTGAAAGTGACCTGATGAAACTCAATTACTTTCCCCCGCACTTGCTCAAGGCCGAGCAACGCCTCAATGCCGTGAGCAATGTGTCGCGCAGGTCGGTTTACCTCATTGCCAGTGGCGACAGCCTGGACGAAGCCCTGCTGAAGCTCAAAAAAGTAAGCCCCGCCATCGACAGCCTGAAGGCAGCTGGGCTGGTAAAAGGCTACTCAGGCGTGGACCAGTTGTTGTGCTCCAGGCAGGAGCAGCTAAGGCGCATCAGGCGCTGGCAAAGCTTCTGGCAGGCAGAAAGGCGCCAGAAGCTGCTTCGCCAGTTGGATTCACTGGCCAGGGCCTACCAGTTTACGCCTGAGGCTTTTGCCCCTTTTGTTCAATTACTCCAAAAAAGCTTTCACCCCATTACGGATGCGGAGCTGGAAGCCCTGAAAAAAACCCTGCTGGCCGATTACCTCAGTGAGGCGGAGGGCAGGAGCCTGTTGATTTCAGTACTCAAAATCGACCGGGAAGATACCGGGGCCATTTATGCCGCCCTGGGCAAAGCCGATGGCGTCAATTTGCTCGACCGCCAATACCTCACCACCCATTTTTTGAGGCTTTTACAAGAAGATTTTGACCTGCTGGTAAAAATTTCCCTGCTCATCGTATTTCTCATCCTGGTTCATGCCCTGGGACGCATAGAGCTGGGCCTGATCGCCTTTATCCCCATTGTACTCAGCTGGCTGTGGACCATTGGCCTCATGGGGCTGCTGGGCCTGAGTTTTAATATTTTTAACATCATCATCTCCACCTTTATTTTTGGGCTGGGCATAGATTACAGCATATTTGTGATGCGGGCCATGATGCAGGAATACAAATACGGGCGCGAAAACCTGCACTCCTACAAAAGCTCCATTTTTTTGTCGGCTTTTACTACCCTGGCGGGAATAGGGGTGTTGGTGCTGGCCAGACATCCGGCCCTGCAGTCCATTGCCTTGCTGTCCATTATTGGCATTGTCTCTGTGGTGCTCATGGCCATGAGCCTGGAACCGCTGATGTTTCGTTGGCTGGTGGAGCATGAAGGCAAAAGGCGCAGCTTGCCCGTGGTGTGGTCCGACCTGCTGGTAGCCCTCCTCATTTTCCTGGTTTTTCTGCTGGGCAGTTTGGCGCTGACAGTCATTGGATTTTTGTTTTTTAAACTCATCCCCTGGGGAAAGGAGCGCAAAAAACTGATGTATCACCAACTCATTTCCTGGACGAGTAAGGCCATCGTTTACCTCAGCTTTCACATCAGAAAAAAGGTCATTTACCACGGACCTGATCCCTTCAAAGAGCCGGCCGTCATCATTGCCAACCACCAGTCGCATATCGATCTGGTGCTGATATTGATGCTGCACGCCAAAATCATTGTGCTTACCAATGACTGGGTGTGGAACAACCGCTTTTACGGGCGCATTGTAAAATTTGCCGATTTTTACCCCGTGTCGCAGGGCTTTGAGGAGGGGATGGAGAAATTTCGGGAGCGGGTGGCCGCAGGCTATTCCATCCTGGTGTTTCCCGAAGGCACCCGTTCGCCCGACGGGCGCATGCGCCGTTTTCACAAGGGCGCCTTTTTGCTGGCCGAAGAACTGCAACTGGACATACTGCCCATACTGCTGCACGGCCCGCACGATTGTATGCCCAAAGGCGAACCCTTTCTGAGGGGCGGGCGGGTAAGCATCCACCTTTTGCCACGCATTTCCAAAACTTCTACCCAGTTTGGGCACACTTACCAGGAGAGAACCAAGGCCATCAGCCGCTATATGCGGGCCCAATATGAGCGCATAAAAAAGGAAACTGAAACACCTGCCTACTTCAGGAAGAAGCTCATCAAAAACTACCTGTACAAAGGCCCCGTACTGGAGTGGTATTTTCGGGTAAAAATCAGGCTGGAGCAGGATTATGAACCTTTTCACAAGCTGCTGCCCCTTCAGGGGCAGATCACAGACCTGGGCTGTGGCTATGGGTTTATGGTGTATATGCTGAGTTTTTTATCTCCCAAAAGAAAATTGCTGGGCATAGATTATGATGAGGACAAAATCGCAGTGGCAAATCATTGCCTGGCCAAATCAGAAAATACTACCTTTGTAGTGGGAGACGTGGCGCGATACCCCTTGCCGCAAAGCGATGCATTCATCATCAGCGATGTGTTGCATTACCTACGGCCCGAAGAGCAGCAGCAACTGATCCGCCAATGCATAGCCCAACTCAGGCCAGGCGGTAAGCTCATTATCAGAGACGGAAATGCCGCACTTAAAAGCAGGCATAGAGGAACCAAGCTCACAGAAGTGTTTTCCACGGGCTCAGGATTTAACAAAACGCGCAATCAATTGTTCTTTCTTTCAGAGGCAGATATTCAGCAGGCCATCAGGGGCCTGCCCGTTCAAATGAAGGTGATCGACAACACCACCCTCACTTCCAACGTGATATATGTGATTAGTCAAAAGAAGGAAGCAGCCGTAACATGATATGGATACTTACGACGTTGTGATCATTGGCAGCGGGCTGGGAGGTCTGCTTTGCGGGTATATACTCAGCAAGGAAGGCATGCGTGTGTGCGTGCTGGAGAAAAACCGCCAGATTGGGGGAAGCTTGCAGACCTTTGTGCGCGACAAATGCATTTTTGATACGGGCATACACTATATAGGGGGGCTGGCCGAAGGCCAAAACCTCTACCGCTACTTTTCTTATTTCGGACTGATGGATAAGCTCAAACTCAAGCGCATGGACATGAACCGCTTTGATGTAGTGGGCTTTGACGGAGACGAGCAAGAGTATGAGTTTGCCCAGGAATACCCCAACTTTATCGAACGACTTTGCCGTCGCTTTCCCCGTGAACGCGAGGCCATTACGGAGTATGCCCGAAAGATACACCAAATCACTACGCGCTTCCCCCTTTACCATCTTGAGCCCGAATCCGGTACCCTCATGGAGGAGGAAAGCCTCAGGATAGGTACCAGGGACTACCTGGCTGCTCTCACCTCCAATGTGAAGCTGCAAAATGTACTGGCGGGTAGCAATATGCTCTATGCGGGTGAAGGGGATAAAACACCCCTGTATGTGCATGCCCTGATTAACAATACCTACATTGAAAGTTCGTGGAAATGTGTGGATGGAGGCTCGCAGATCGCCCGGCTGCTGGCCCGCTCCATACGTGCGCAGGGGGGCAAGATCCTCCGCTACAAGGAGGCGGTAAAGCTGCGAGCCGACCACGGGCAGCTGTGTGCTGTAGAAACAGCCGATGGAGATTATATAGCTGGCAAATACTTTATTTCAAATATACATCCTGAGCGCACCCTGGAGTTGCTCAATGGCTGCAAATACATTCGCAAAGCCTACCGCACCAGAATCAGCTCGCTGGAAAATACCATTTCAATCTTTTCTCTCCACCTGGTGTTCAAGCCCGGTACTTTTCCCTACCTGAACTACAACTATTACCACCACAAATACCCCGACGTATGGCGCTTGCCCCATTACGACAAACAAGACTGGCCCATTGGCTATGCCCTCTTCGTGCCGGCTTCTTCTAAGTCAGATGAATATGCCGAAGGCATGAATGTCATGGCCTATATGCGCTATGAAGAGGTAGAAAAATGGGCACATACCCAAAACATCGTTTCGAAGGAAGCCGACAGAGGGGAAGATTATGAAGCATTTAAAACCTACTATGCCGAACGCATGCTGGACGAACTGGAGAAGAAATTTCCCGGCATACGGCAGTGTATCAAAAGCTATTACACCTCTACCCCCCTTTCCT
This sequence comes from Bacteroidota bacterium, assembly GCA_003696835.1. Taxonomy (GTDB): domain Bacteria; phylum Bacteroidota; class Bacteroidia; order J057; family J057; genus J057. The sequence continues at coordinate 12,419 of RFHT01000358.1, read as the reverse complement.
ACCGGGATTACATTGGTACGGTAGATGGAAATATGTACGGAATAAAAAAAGACTACAAGGCGCCTTTTAAGTCATTCATCAAAACCCGCACCCGTGTACCCAATTTGCTGTTTACGGGCCAAAACCTGCACATGCACGGAGTGCTGGGGGTAACGGTTGGGGCTGTGATTACCTGCAGCGAACTGCTGGGGCATTTGTATTTGATAGACAAAATAAGGCGTGCAAGCTGAGCGAAATGAAAAAAAGAAAATGGCTGAACATACTGGGGGTATTTGCCGGGCTTGTGCTCCTGCTCATACTGGCTTTTCGCCTGCTGGTGCACATTGACCCCCCTGAAATAGCAGACCGGCACGCCCTGCAATGGGAACGGGTGCAAAGGGCGGAAAATGCCTATGCGGTTGGTCCCAACTGGCTGCGAAAAAATGACTATGGCTACTGGGAGATGTACCTGCAGGGAGCTCCATTTGAGCGGGGCGTGGCAGCGGGCAAGCTCACCAAAGAGCTGCTCAAAGAGCAGGAAGCGGCTTTTGTGGCTGAAATTCAACACATGATTCCCTCCCCTGCCTACCTGAGGTTTCTCAAATATTTTGTGGCCTGGTTCAACCGCAACATGGACCATCACGTCCCCCTGGAGTACCAGCAGGAAATTTACGGAGCCTCCTTTTCGGCCGATCCGGCCTTTGAGTTTATCGGCCCTGCCTATCAGCGCAAACTCAACTACCATGCAGCCCATGACATTGGCCATGCCCTGCAGAATATGAACCTGGTAGCCTGTACCTCCTTTGCTAGCTGGGGCAGCAAAAGCCAGAACAACCACCTGCTCATCGGCCGCAATTTTGACTTTTACGTGGGCGATCAGTTTGCCAAGAATAAGATTGTGTGCTTCATCCGGCCGGATTCGGGTTATTGCCATGCCATGCTGAGCTGGCCGGGTTTTTTTGGGGCCGTCTCGGGTATGAATGAAAAAGGCCTGACCGTCACCCTCAATGCGGCCAAGTCCACCATTCCCACTGCTGCGGCTACGCCTGTGGCCATTGTGGCCAGGGAAATCCTGCAATATGCGGCCAATATTGAGGAAGCCTTCGCCATTGCCTCAAGCCGGCAAACCTTTGTGTCGGAGTCATTCCTCATCGGCTCCAAAGCCGATGGGCGGGCCGTCATTATCGAAAAAAGCCCCAAAGACATTGCTCTGTTTGAAGTGCCGGGGGAGCAAATTGTTTGTGCCAACCACTTCCAGAGTGAGTTGTTTATGCGCGATTCCCTCAACCTGCGCCACATAGCCGAAAGTCCCTCCCTCTACCGCCAGCAGCGCGTAGAAGAACTACTGGGCGGCTATGAGCAACTCACCCCCCAAAGGGTGGCAGCCATTCTGCGCGACCGCTTCGGTAAAGAGGGGCGGGATATTGGTATGGGAAACGAAAAAGCCATCAACCAGCTCATTGCCCACCACGGCATCATGTTCGACCCCCAAGAGCTCGTCTTCTGGCCTTCGGTTGCCCCCCACCAGTTGGGGCCCTTTATTGCCTACCGCCTGGATGTGGCATTTGAGCGGGCAGCAACCCTGCAAGCCGGTGAATCCTTACTGATCGATTCCCTGCTCATTCCTGAGGATACCTTTCTTACCCAGGGAGGATTTGCCAAATATGAACGATTCAAATTCCTGCGGGATGCCATTAAGGCCTATATTGCGGGAAAGGGGAAACCACTGCCACCAGCACAGCTGGCAGAGCTGGAAGCGCTTAACCCCCATTTTTACTACACCTGGTGGCTGCTAGGCGACCATGCCATGCACGGCGGCAAGGCCGAACTGGCTTTGCAGCATTACCGAAAAGCACTTAGCCTGGAAGTGGCCAGTGAGTACGAAAGGAGGGCCATACAGCAGCGCATAAAGGAGGCTACGGGCAAGTGACGGGCTGAAACGAAGTGAAAATGCCTTTAAGTTGAGGGCAAAAATTCATTAAACTTTGCCCCAATTGGCTTTGGGCCTTCTTTCGCGTCATGGCGTACTCAGTGGCTAATCCACGACCTGCCACTTGCATCTTGCATCTTGTATCCCTTATTTTACAAGCTTGAACCTTCAACAAAAACTTATGTTATTCAACAAAAAAAATAGCGGCGGCATCACCCAAGAGCAGGTACTGGCAGCACTGCGGCACGTGGAAGACCCCGACCTGAAACAGGACCTGGTGACGCTCAACATGATAGAAGACCTCAAAATAGCAGGGAAAAAGGTGAGCTTTACCGTCATGCTCACTACTCCGGCCTGCCCCATGAAGGACCAAATTCGCAATGCCTGCTTCAATGCCGTCAAGCTGATGGTGGACAAGGATGCCGAAGTGGAAATTAAGATGAGTGCCCGGGTTACGGCTCACCAAAGCGAGCGTCAATTGCCCGGTGTGAAAAATATCATCGCCATCTCTTCGGGCAAAGGGGGGGTGGGCAAATCCACCATAGCGGCCAACCTGGCCGTAGCCCTGGCACAAAGTGGTGCCAAAGTAGGCCTGGTGGATGCCGATATTTATGGCCCCAGTGTGCCCATTATGTTTGGCTTTGAAGGAGAGGTACCCAAGCTCACCCAAATAGGGGAGCGTGAACTGCTCCTGCCTTTTGAGCGGCAGGGCGTAAAACTGATGTCCATAGGGGTACTGCTCAAGCCCGGGCAGGCTGTGGTTTGGCGGGGCCCTATGGCCTCCAAGGCTTTGCAGCAGCTGGTGTTTGACACCTACTGGGAGGATATTGACTACCTGCTGGTGGACTTACCCCCCGGAACAGGCGATATTCACCTTACCCTGGTACAAAACCTGCCCGTGACAGGTGCCCTGGTGATCACCACTCCCCAGAAAGTGGCCGTTTCAGACGCCCGCAAAGGGGCAGAAATGTTTCGCATGCCCCAGATACAGGTGCCCATACTGGGCGTGGTAGAGAACATGTCTTACTTCGTGCCCGACGATGCGCCGGAGAAACAATACCATATCTTTGGTCAGGGAGGAGGGCAGGCCCTGGCTCAGGCACTGAATACCAGCCTGCTGGGCCAGATACCCCTGCGGCAGGGCATTAGCGAAAACTCCGACAGCGGCCATCCAGTTGCCGTATATAAAGACGATGTGCTGGGCGCTGCCTACCACGAACTGGCCCAGCGCCTTGCCCAGCAAATTGCCATACGCAATGCCCAACAACCCCCTACCCAAAAGGTGGAAATGAAGGGTTGAGCCTGTCAACCTTCCAGTTTTTCTTTTTCTTCGGGCATGTTCATCACCACAGTTTGGTGGCGGATGGACTCCTTGTGTACCATCTGAAAGATGTACTTCATGATGTCGTCGCTCAGCTCGTATTGCCTGGCCTGGGCCAGGCGGTCCACCAGCAGCTCGCGCCAGCGGCTCGACTGCAGAATAGAAATGTTGTTTTCTCTTTTGTACTGCCCGATTTGCCGGGCAATTTTCATGCGTTCGCCCAGGGTTTGGATGAGCTTGTGGTCTATGTCGTCTATCATTTCGCGCAGCACTTCCAGGCGCGTTTCCAGCTGAGGGCTGTCCGGATTGGGCTTGCGCCTTTTGAGGCCGGCCAGGATTTCCCCCAGCCGCTGGGGCGTTACCTGTTGTTTGGCATCACTTAGGGCCTTGTCGGGGTTAATGTGTGATTCAATCATCAGCCCGTCAAAATTGAGGTCATACGCCTTTTGGGCCACCCTGGCCAGCAGCTCGCGGTTGCCACAAATATGGCTGGGGTCGCATATCACCTGTATGTCAGGCAGTTGTTGTTTGAGCTCAATGGGGATTTCCCATTGGGGCATATTGCGGTAGCGGGTTTGGTCGTAGGTGGAAAATCCCCGGTGGATAGCCGCAATTTTGCGTATGCCGGCATTATAAATCCGCTCAATGGCCCCTATCCACAGTTTGAGATCGGGGTTGACGGGATTTTTGACCATGACCGGTACATCTACCCCCTGCAGGGCATCGGCAATTTCCTGCACCGCAAAGGGGTTGGTGGTGGTGCGTGCCCCTATCCACATGATGTCAATGCCACTTCTGAGGGCTTCATACACGTGCTTCACATTGGCCACTTCGGCACATACTGGCTTTCCGGTGGCCTTGCCAGCATCCTTTAGCCACTTGAGGCCGATACTGCCCACGCCTTCAAAAGAGTTGGGACGGGTGCGGGGCTTCCAGATGCCTGCCCGCAAAATATCTACCGGGTACTGGCTCAGCTGGGTGCAGGTTTCCATTACCTGCTCGGGGGTTTCTGCACTGCAGGGCCCGGAGATATGCGTGATGGGCCCCAGGCCCAGGCCCCACTCCTGGGTGGGAAGGATGTTCATGGATGTCATGTCTATTTGAATTATATTAAACTTTGGTCGAGTTAAATTGAGGCGCTTTCAATATTTTGCCAATGGCATTGGCCGACTCCATCAGCCGGTACGTTTCATCAAATTCTCCCCTGGCAATTAAATCCCTGAATTCCTGTATTTTTTCTATATAAATATCCAGTACATCCAGGATATTTTGGGCATTTTGTTCGTATATGTCGTTCCACATGCGTGGAGAGCTCTTGGCCAGGCGCACCGTAGAGGCAAAACCCCCGCTGGCCATATTGAAGATATTGGCTTCTACCTTTTCTTTCTCCAGTACCGTGAGGGCCAGCACATAGGAGCTGATATGAGAAATGTGCGATACATAGGCCGCGTGCACATCGTGGGCACTGCTTTCCATGTAAATAACCCGCATAAACAAGCTCTTAAACAGGCGCTCGGCCAGGCGTACTGCCTGGGGAGAGGAGTCGCCAGGATCGCAGATAATGGCTGCCTTGTGCTGAAAGAGGTTGCTGATAGCAGCTTTGGGACCGGAGTACTCCGTACCGGCCATGGGGTGGGCCAGTACAAACTGGGCGCGGCGCGGGTGCCCGGCTATGGCCTGGGCAATTTCGGCCTTGGTAGAACCCACCTCAATGGCAACGGTATCTGCTCCCATGTTGTCGAGCACCGCCGTGGCCAGGCTCACAATGGCATTGACTGGTACGGCCAGCAGCACGATATCGGCCTGCCGGCAGGCTGGACCGAGTTCCATCACTTCATCCACCAGCTCCATATCCTGGGCAAGTTGGCGGTGGCGGGGGTTTGCGTCCACTCCTATAAGCCGGGCTGCAAAACCGTTGGCGCGCAGGTCCAGCGCCATAGACCCTCCAATAAGACCAAGTCCGATAATGGTAATATTCATGATGTAATCTTTGTCAGCTTATATGAGTGATTTCGGGTGAGCTCATGCGGTGCAGGGCTTCCTGCAGCAAGTGCGGGGGGCTGCAAAGTGAAATGCGTATATAGCGATGGCCGCCCGACCCAAAAATGAAGCCGGGAGTGATAAACACCCTGCGTTCATTCAGTATTTTTTCTGAGAATGCCTCTCCACTTTCCGCCTTTTCAGGTATGCGGGCCCAGATAAACATACCCGTTTGGGCCGGGTCGTAGGTGCACTGCAGCGAGTCCAGGATTTGCCAGGCTATTTTCCGGCGCTGGCGGTACTCATGGTTGCGGTGCTCGTGCCAGCTGTAGGGGGTGCGCAGGGCCTCTGTGGCTGCCTCCTGCAGGGGCAAAAACATGCCCGAGTCCATGTTACTTTTTACCTTGAGCACTTGCTGCAGGTAGGCTTTCTGCCCGGCCAGCATGCCTATGCGCCAGCCAGCCATGTTGTGCGACTTGCTGAGGGAATTCAGCTCCAGCACCACTTCCCTGGCGGCAGGAAATGCCAGCATGCTCATGGGTACCGGGTTGAGTACCAGGCTGTAGGGGTTGTCGTGGCAAATCAGTATGCGGTGTTTTTGGCCGAAGGCAATGATTTGTTCAAAGAGCTCCGCGCTGCCTGGCGCTCCGGTAGGCATGTGGGGGTAATTGACCCACATCAGCTTTACCCGGCTGAGGTCCTGTTTTTCCAAAGCTTCAAAGTCGGGCTGCCACTGCCGCTCCTCCACGAGCTCATAATACAAAGGCGTGGCGCCCACCAGCCGGGTGATGGAGGTATAGGTGGGGTAGCCGGGATTGGGAATGAGCACCTGCTCGCCCGGGTTGAGAAAAGCCATGGAAATGTGCATAATGCCCTCTTTGGACCCCATGAGTGGAAGAATTTCGTCCTCGGGGTTTAGCTCCACCCCGTAGGTGTTGAGGTACCAGTCGGTCATGGCATTGCGCAGGGAGGGCAGGCCTTTGTAGGGCTGATACCCGTGGTTGCCCGGTTCAATGGCGGCATCAATGAGGGTTTTGATGGTGGCATCGCTGGGCTGCATATCCGGATTGCCTATACCCAGGTTAATGATGCCTTCCCCTTCTGCATTGCGCCTGCGAATTTCGCGCAGCTTTTTGGAAAAATAGTATTCCTGAATGTGAGAAAGCCGGTTTGCAGGTGTAATGAGCATGATGAAAGAATTAATTGTTGGACTATTTTTTTGAATGCTGTTAATACCAATGATAACTCCCTTGCTGGCTGTTTGTCAGTTTTTTAGTCAAATCCATTGAGGTGTTTTTCTCCCCGCGGATATTCTCCCAAAATTTTGAGCTCCGAAACCAGGGGCCGGATGGCGTCCAGGGCTTTGCTGTAATGTAGGTAATCCTCGTATTCGAGGTCGATGTGAAAAAAGTACTCCCATTCCTTCCCCAGTATGGGCAATGACTGTATTTTGGTGAGGTTGAGCCCGTAGCTGCTCAGTACGATGAGCACCTGCGACAGGCTGCCCACCTGTTGGGAGCGCTCAGCCAGGTTGAAGCAGAGCGAAGACTTGTTGGCCTGTATATTCAGGCTTGCGGCAAGCCCCTGGTCCAGCACAATAAAAAAGCGGGTGAAGTTGCGCTTGTTGGTTTCTATACTTTCAGCAAGGATTTCGAGCCCATAGTGCCCGGCGGCCAGCTTGCTGGCAATGGCGGCTTTGTTCTTTTTGCCCGTTTCGCCTATCCATCTGGCACTGCCGGCCGTATCGCTGGTTTCTACCAGTCTGATGTGGGGGTACTGCTCAAAAAACTCGTAGCACTGCTGTATGGCCATGGGGTGGGAGTACACTGCTTTGATGTCTTCCATCCTTTGCCCGGGCAGGGCCATGAGGTGGTGTTCGATGCGCAGATATACCTCGCCTATGATGGTGAAGTGCGAGTTTCGCAGCAGGGCGTAGTTGGGCAATATGGTGCCCGCTACGCTGTTTTCTATGGCCACCACCCCAAAGTCGGCTTTTTTATGGGCCAGGGAGCGAAACAATACGTGAAAGGAATCGCACATTTCCAGTTCGATCTGCTCTCCAAAAAACTTCTGGGCAGCTATTTCGTGAAAAGCGCCTTTTTCGCCCTGTATGGCAATGCGAAGGGTTTTGTTTTGGAGAGCCGGAATTTGTGCTTCACTTAACATGTGTCCAGGTATTGAAAAGTCATTAAAAAAAGCGTCCGTGGCTTGTGCAGGACGCTTGTGTAATTATTTTTATGCAAATACAACATACAAGGTCCCTATCTACCTCCAAAAAAATAAAAGTAGTAAAAATAGAAGCCCTTATATGTGCACGTGTTGATCATAGCTGCTGCAAACATAGTTAAAAATATGACAAAAAAAAACTATGCTGTATGATATTTTTATAAGAATACCTTTTGCAGTTTGAAAAAATGATTGTTTTGCTAATTTTTTAGTAAGTCCAGATTGTTAGCGCACGAGCTGTTCGATGGCAGGCCGCCTGGCCAGGGCATCCTGGATAATCTGCCAGACACGCTGGCGTTCCTCGCCCTCCAGGCCAAGGCGGGGAGGGCGCACATATTCATTACCCAGGCCTACGGCCAGCTCAGCCAGCTTGATGTACTGTACCAGTTTGGGGTGAATATCGAGCTCCAAAAGGGGGAGAAACCAGGCAAACAATTCGCGGGCCTCGGCTATGCGCCCCTGCTGAATGAGCTCATAGATGACCACCGTTTCGCGGGGGAAGGCATTGACCAGCCCGGCCACCAGGCCGTCGGCCCCCATTACCAGGCACTCCACCGTGAGGGTATCCACCCCCCCCATGATCTTAAAGCGGTCCCCAAAGGCATTGCGCATGCGTGTGATGTTGGTAAGGTCGCGCGTGGATTCTTTCACTGCCTGAATGTTGTCGTGCACCATCAACTGCCGAAACATGTCCACACTAACAAAAATCTTGTAGTCAACCGGGTTGTTGTAGATCATGATAGGCAGGCGGGTAGCCGAAGCCACATCCCGGAAGTAGGCCACTACTTCCCGCTCATCGGCCTTGTACTGCATGGGAGGCAGCAGCATCAGGCCGTGTACACCGCGTTGTTCGGCCTGCTGGGCCAGGTAAATGGCATCCCTGTTGGAGCGTTCGGCCAGGTTGAGGATGACCGGCACCCGCCCGGCACTGATTGCGAGGGTTTTCTCTGCGATCAGCAGTTTTTCTTCCAGGCTCAGGCTGCTGCCTTCGCCCAGTGAGCCACACACAATGAGGCCCTGAACGCCCGCCTGAAGCTGAGCCTCCACATTGTGGCGGTAGGTGCCCCAGTCAAGTGCGCCATCAGCTGTGAATTGAGTCGTAAGGGCGGGATATACCCCTGTCCAGTTGAGCTGCATAGCAGGATGGGTTTATTCGTCTTGAGGTTTGAAAAACTCGGTCGCGCTGATCGTCTGTTTTTCAGGTTGCAATTTTTCCAACCAAAAGTCAGACAACTGCTTTTCAAAAATTTTGTCGTATTGCATACGCACCATTTGCTCATTTTGCAAACTATGAGCCAGATAGGCTTTTTCCATTTCCTCATCCATGTCTGGGATGCTTTTGCGCAGTATCTCACGCATGCTTTCCTCCAGGTCGAGCTCATCCACTTCGAGCTGTGGGTGCTGTTCTTCCAGCTTTTGCAGGATAAGCGACCAGCGAAGCTGGTTGGCATACTCATCAAATTCTTCTTCCAGTTTCTCGTCACTGATTTCTTCTTTAGAGGACTGTTTGATCCACTTTTTCAGAAAAGAAGTAGGCAGTGGTATCGGATTGAGTTCCAGAAGTTTTTCTCTCAATTCATGGCTAAAGCGCCTGGTGGGTTCCGAAGCCAATCCTTCCTGGATTTTTTCGCGCAGTGCCTGGCGAAAAGCCTCTTCCGTCTCAACCCAGTTTTCGCTTCCCTCTTCATTTTCGAGTACCTTGTTAAAAAAGTCCGGTCCCATTTCGGCCGGTTTCATCCGGTTGATGCGGCGAATCGTAAATTGAAGGCGTTTATCGCGTAGGGCTTCTACCTCTTCGGCTTCCATGTAAAGGAGATCGGCAATCTCCCCGGCATTTTCTCCCAGGCTGAACAGGTCCAGCTCTGTGGTAGCATCCACCTCCTGACCCAGGAAGACATCCAGGGCATCGGGCTGCTTCATGCGGGCGGGGTTGAGGGCCACCATTTTTTCAAAGCCTTCTTCCAGGGCTTCCCCATTTTCATCCACCTCTACCAATTTCCCGTAAATGATATCGCCCTTTTCTACCTTTTCGGCTTGGATATTTTCTCCCATTCGTTCCCTCAAAGACTCAATTTGCTTGTCGAGAAACTCCTCGTCTATTTCTATTTCATAAAGCGGAGGGGTTTCTTCAGCTTCGGGCCATTTCACCTCAAACTCCGGGGCAAGGCCCACCTCAAAGGTAAACTCCAGCTCTTTGTTGCAGTTTACGTCAAAATAATCATCCGGTAATTGGTCTTTTGGCAGAGGATCTCCCAGAATCTGTAGGTTCTCTTCCTTGAGATAATCAGAGAGCGACTTATTGATCGTTTTGTTCAGCTCTTCCATCAGTACCGACATGCCCACCATTCTGCGTACCACACTTATGGGCACCTTGCCCGGCCTGAAACCGGGAAGACTGGCTTTGCGTGCCTGCTTTTTGAGTTCCTGGTTGACCTGTTCTTTGTAATCTTCAGGGGAGAGGCGTATGGTGATGTCTTCCTGAAGCGTATCGGTTTGTTCTCTTGTTATGTTCAAGGTTTCGAAATTAAATGAAAGGTATAAATATGAGGCTGAACCAAAAGTCTGCTACTGTTGGGAACGGGCATTCACATACAGCCTGCAATAAGTAGCCCTGCATGGAAGTAAATGAAGCCGTTGAAACCAAGTACTCAGACCTTTGAAGCAGCCTCGTGTGCGGATGGAGGGACTCGAACCCCCATGCCTTGCGGCACTAGATCCTAAATCTAGCGCGTCTACCAATTTCGCCACATCCGCTTGATTTTTTCTCACAAACATGCACAAGGGGCAGTTGGGAAAAATCAGGCCCCAAAATTAGAATTATTTTTATTCAAACGAAAATATTTTGCTTATTTTATCGCTTTCTTGTTGAGGCAAAACCGAGGAAGGCGAAAAAAATAAAGAAGTTATTTTTTGAGCGTTCCTGAGGCTCAAACTGCTGGTTTTGGGGAAAACCATCAGGCGCCAAAGCCAGTATGAATGAAAAAGGGAGAAATGACGACAACAGAACAAGACCAACATAAAAAAGCGGTTATCAACGCTTACCGCAGGCTGATGCGGGCGGTGCGCCACCGCTCCAAGGCTGAACGGGCCATCATACGCAGGGCCTTTGAATTTGCACGCGATGCCCACGAGGGCACCCGCCGCAAGTCGGGAGAGCCCTACATTCTGCATCCCCTGGCTGTGGCCCAGATTCTGGCCATCGAAATGGGACTGGATGACCCCACCACCATCGTGTGTGCCCTGCTGCACGACGTGGTGGAGGATACCCATTATGAGCTCATCGACATCAAACGGGAGTTTGGGGTAGTGGCCAGCAACATCATAGACGGCCTAACCAAAATTTCGGTAACGGAGCTGGGCGACAAAATGGATTCTACCCAGGCGGAGAATTTTCGCAAAATTTTCCTCACCATCTCCGATGATATACGGGTCATTCTCATCAAGCTGGCCGACCGCCTGCACAACATGCGCACCCTGGGAGCCATGCGGCAGGAAAAGGTGCTCAAAATTGCTTCTGAAACCATTTACCTCTATGCGCCCCTGGCCCACCGCCTGGGACTCTACAGCATCAAAAGTGAGCTGGAAGACCTCTCATTCAAATACAGCGAGCCGGTCATTTACGAAGACATCAGCCGCAAAATGGCGGCTACGGAGGCAGAAGCCAGGCAGTACATCGAAAAATTTACCCGCTCCATTCGCCAGGTACTCAGGCAAAGTGGCCTGAAATTCAAGGTTAAGAGTCGATTTAAGTCGGTGTATTCGGTTTGGCAGAAAATGGAGCGAAAAGGACTGCCTTTTGAAGAAATTTACGACCTCTTTGCCGTACGCATCATTCTGGAAACCCGCCCCGGCCATGAGCGCGACGACTGCTGGCGGGTGTATTCCATCATTTCGGGGCTGTACCGTCCCAACCCCAAGCGCCTGCGCGACTGGATCACCGTACCCAAAGAAAATGGGTACGAAGCCCTGCACACCACCCTGCTGGGACCCGACGGCAGATGGGTGGAAGTCCAAATCCGTACGGAACGCATGGACTATGTGGCAGAAAAAGGCATAGCGGCACACTGGAAATACAAGGAAAACGGCGAACGCTATGACGAAATGCTTACCGAATGGATCGGCCGGGTAAGGGATATTCTGGAAAACCCCCGCCTCAATGCCCTGGATGCCATCAACGAATTCAGGGAAAACCTCGCTCCCAACGATGTGTATGTGTTTACCCCCAAGGGCGAGCTCATACGGCTGCCAAACGGCTCCACAGTCATTGATTTTGCCTACAAAATACACACCGGTGTGGGCGATACAGCCATAGGTGCCAAGGTGAACAACCAGGTGGTGACCCTCGACCACGAGCTGCGGCCCGGCGACCAGGTGGAAGTGCTCACTTCCAAAAAACAAAAGCCCCAGCAGGCCTGGCTGCGCTTTGCCAAAAGTGTACGCGCCAAAGAGGCCATCAAAAGTGCCCTCAGAAAGCAAAAACGCGAAATCATTGAGCAGGGGCGGCGGTTATTTCAGTGGAAAGCCAGGCAGTATGGCGTGGATGAAGACCACCCCTACATGAAAGAGCTCTTGGCCTACTTTATGCTACCTTCCCTGGATGAATTTTTCTACGCCCTGGGCTCACACCGAATTGATACCTCCAAAATCACCGAATTTATCAAACTCAAAAAGGAGGGAAAGCAAATCGACAGCGAGTACATTTCCGAGTGGGAAAAAAGGCGACGCTTTTTTGAGGAACGGCTGGAAGAGTTTGGCGTAAACCCCGACATGCTGGTGCTGGGCGATGAGCAGGACTTTGGCGACTATGTGCTGGCCAAGTGCTGCGACCCCCTGCCCGGAGACGATATTCTGGGCTTCAATGAAAAAGACCGCATCGTGATCCATCGCACTTCTTGCCCGCGGGCCATCTCCCTCATGTCCAGCTTCGGTTCGCGCATTGTCAAGGCCAGGTGGGCCGCCGACCACCCCGACGTGGCCTTCCTG
>RFHT01000357.1 GCA_003696835.1 Bacteroidota bacterium | reverse complement strand
TTATTACCAGCAAACAGCAAACACTTGCTTGGGTGATGAGCGTGATCACTTGCACAGATTATCTGGAAGACAGCTACTGGCTTCCTCCTATTTTTAAATCAAACATCCTTTAGGGAGCAGGGTGCAGGTGGCAGGTGACAGGTTGCCGGTTGCCGGTTGCCGGTTGCCGGTTGCAGGTAGCAGGTTACAGGTAGCAGGTTGTCGGTTTCAGGTAGCAGGTTACGGGTAGCAGGTCAACATTAATCAGGGATTGCCACCTACATCCTGCATCTTGCATCCTGCATCCTGCATCTTGCATCCTGCATCCTGCATCCTGCATCTTGCATCCTGCATCCTACATCTTGCATCCTGCATCCTGCATCTTGCATCTTGCATCTTGCATCCTGCATCTTGCATCCTGCATCTTGCATCCTGCATCCTGCATCCTGCCCCATGTAACATTCGTATAGTTATTTGTTTCGTAAAATTATTTTTTTGTATAAAATTAGCAGCCGAATTAAAGGCCGTCTATGCGAACTGAGCGAACCATTTGTTTGTTTTCCCTGCTGTATCTGTTGGTGGTTTTCCAGGCCTGTAGTGTCATAGAGGAAGTAGATGAAATCAAAGCCCCCGACTGGCAACCCGCCCTTGCGCTGCCGCTGGCGACGGCAGAAGTACAATTGAGTGAGGTCATCGACCAACTGGAAACCCAGGGCAGCCTGTACGAGGATGCCGAAGGCTTTCTGGGCCTGCATTTTGACGGGGGGGCATACCGGGTCACAGCAGAAAACATGATCCGCTTTGCCGATATTACAGGCCCCATGCCCGATACCAGTATATCCATTCCCCTGCCCTACGACGGGCTTGAAAAAATGCGGCTCAAATCCGGCACACTGGCTTACAGCTTCAGCTCGGCTTACCTGGGCGATATGGAGCTGGTGCTGCGAATCGACAATGCCTTTAAAGATGGGGTTTCCTTCCGCAAAGTCATTCCGTTTACCTCTCCAGCCAGTTTGTCGGGCAGCCTGGACCTCAGCGGTTACGAGTTGCAGTTTATCAAACCCACCCTGGAAGTGGCCTATGAAGCCATTTTATTGATCGACGGCTCGCGCCAACGCCTGTATGATCTGGTACTGGAATTTAAGGGACTGCAGTACGATTACCTGCAGGGGGAGTTTGAGCCCTATGAGTTTGAACTACCTGCCGACACCTTTGAACTGAATATTTTTGAACAATTGCCCCAGGCCAACATTGCTTTTGAGCAGCTGAGTCTGGACTTCCACATCCGCAATGCCTTTGGCTTGCCCATCGGCATTTTTGCCGACCAACTGAATGTGCTCACCCACCGGCAGGGCAGCATGCAGTTGCAGGCGCCTGCGCTGGAAGCTGGCATTACGCTCAACTATCCCTCCCTGGAGGCGGTGGGCACCACCGCCCAGACCCACATCAGCCTGAACGAGCAAAACACCAACTTGTCCGGCATACTGGCTGCCAGCCCCTACCAGGTGCAATACGGCCTGCGGGCTGCCAGCTACCCCGACGGCCCCGCAGGGCCCGGTTTTATCACCGACACCAGCTCATTTGAAGTGAGCATGTCGGCCGACCTGCCACTGTATGCCCGCTTCAGCGGCTTCAGCCTGCAGGATACCGTAACAATAGACCCCGCCCAGTTGGACATGGTTGAATCGGCCAGTGTAAAACTGAGTGCCGAAAACGGGCTGCCCATAGACGTGCAGGCCCAGCTGTACCTGCTCGATGAGGAGGGTCGCCTGAGCGATTCCCTCTTTAGTCCGCAGGCCCAAATTCTGCTGGGAGCCGAGGTAGATGCTCAGGGGGCTGTGGTAGCAGCAAAAGAGCAATCCGTTTTGCTTGAGCTGAATGCCGAAAAATTTGCCGCCCTGAAAGCCAGCCGGGCTGTGGCCTTTGAATTCCGCTTTGCCAGCACAGGGGCAGGCAGCCAGGCCGTGAAAATCAACAAATACTACCAACTCAAAGCCAAACTGGGTGTCCTCATTAATCAATAAGCAGCCAATGCGTCCTTTTTTATTGCTTTTCCTCCTGTTTAGCTTCTGTTGTGGGGCATTTGCCCAGGAATTTGGCCTGCATTTCATGCAGCGCGCTCCCTTGCGCATGCACACCAATCCGGCTTTCATGTCGGAGCGGGCCATACAAGTGGCCCTGCCCTCGCCCTACCTGCAGGCCACGCATACGGCCTTTTCTTACAGCCAGCTGGTACGGCCCGATGCCTACAGCGATTCGCTGGTATTGGATATTGACCACGCCCTGAGCCGCATGAAGGATGAAAACCAGCTGCGCCTGCAAGCGCGCATGGACCTGCTGGCTTTTTCCCTGCGCATCAGAGGCCTACAGCTCAGCATGGGCACTGCCCTGCGCCTGGATGGCCGGTTTACCTATCCCAAAAGCCTGGTACAGCTGGCCTGGGAGGGCAATGCCGCCAGCGTGGGCCAGGCCGTCAATGTGGCCCCCAATGTGCAGCTCACTGCCTTCCAATCCTACCAGGCGGGCCTGGCCTGGCAGATCAGCAAGAAATGGCAGCTGGGGCTGAGGCTCAACTACCTGGTGGGGCTGGGCAATGTATCCACCGGGCAGCAGGTTGCCAGCCTGCATACCGAAGCCGAGGCCTACCAACTCAACCTGGTCACCGACTACCAGCTGCGCACCAGCATGATCACCTTGCCCGACTCGGTGAGCGATTTTGGCTTTGAGCTGCAGCCCTACAGCCCCAACCGGGGGCTGGCCGTGGACCTGGGGGCCGTATGGCAGGTAAACGAACGGCTGCAGCTGGCTGCCAGTGTGCTGGACCTGGGTGGCATACGTTGGAAGAGCGATGCCCGCCAATACCACAGCCAGGGAGTATTTACCTTCAGCGGGGTGGACGTTTCGGGCTATTTGAAAGGTGACTCTGTGAGCTTTGAGGCCATTGCCGACAGCCTGGAGCAGCAGCTGCAATTTGTGGAGAGCCCTACCGAATACCGCACGGCATTACCCACTCAGCTGTACCTCAGCGGGCACTTCAGGCTGCTGCCCGGCCTGCGACTGGGCGGGTTGTGGCACAGCGAATTTTACCGGGGCAAGCACACCCCCACCCTGGTGGTGAGCGCTTCCAAAGACCTGGGCCGCATCTTTACCGGCGGCATCACCTATACCCTCCGGGAAGGGCGTTTTGACCAGCTGGGAGCAAATATGCTGCTCAAAGCGGGGCCCCTGTTGCTGTACACCTACACCGATCACCTCATGGCCTTGTTGCAGCCCAAAACCGCCAGGAGCTTTACCTTCCGGCTGGGGGTAGGCGTGGCCATTTAGGGAAAATGCGTATTTTAGCGGCATAAACAGCTGCGATATCGATTGGTTACAACATAAAGCGTTTAAGCGGGGTATTTGGATAGCAGCGGCAATTTTTTTCTTCAGCCTGCTGATTCAAACGGTGCTGTTCCTGTATCTCTCTCCCATTGTGCGGCATTATGCAGCCGAATACGTACAGGAGCAGAGTGACGGGGTTTATACCCTGGACAGCCTGGAAATAGACTGGTATCCTTTTACAAGTGGCCTGCAGCTGAGCAATGTACACATCCGCTGCGACAGCCTGCTGTGGCAGCAGCGCATACAGGCCGGGCAGGCGGTGCCGCCCCTGATGGACAGCTACCTTCCCAGCATCCGGCTGCAGGGCCTGTGGCTGTGGAAGTTGCTGCGCAGCCAGCAGCTGCATGTGGGCAGGCTGCTGGTTGAACGCCCCCGTTTTGTGCTATACTCCAGCAGTATGCAAGCACAGGCACCGGCCAGCCTGCTGGCCGGCAGCTCCCGCCCCGCCCTCAGGGCACTGAGTATTGGCGCTGTAAACATCAGGCAGGGCACCCTTTTACAGCAGGCGGCCCGGCAGCCTGCACCCGATACCCTCATGGCGCACATCCACTTTCAATGCCGGCGTTTTGAGCCCGATTCCCTGGAGCCCTTCGCCCTGGTGCAGGCCCTCAGGCAGGCACAGGCTCATCTCAGTGCCAACTGGGTCGGGCCCGGCCCGCTACCCTTCAACATTGGGCAAATGAAGATGCAGCTGAGCCTTCAACAGGGAGAAATGGATTGGGGGAAATCTGTACTCCGGCTGCAGCAAGTGGAGGTTTTCGCCAACGACACCACAGCTGGCATGGCCCTGCAACTGCGCCTGCCAAACATAGAGCTGATAGAGCCGGATCTGTTTGCTTTGCTGAAAGCGCAAGCCCTGCAGGCAGCCATGCTGCACCTGTCTGAGCCGGAGCTGCTGGTATGGGGAAAGGCAGGCGGTTTTACCGAGCCATCCGGTTCCGGGGAAGTGGGGGTTCCTGCAGAGCTGTTACCTCTCCGCCTGGACAGCCTGCACATAACCGGCGGCCTGTTTCGCCACTATGCCCATAGAGGCTCAGACAGCTTGCTCACCCAAATGGAAGCCGTGCAGCTGCGATTGGAGCACATAGCCCTGCAGCCGGGCGCCCCGCTCAGTGGTGCACTTGAGGAAATGGGGAAAAGCCTGGAAGTGGGCCCATTTTTTAGCCGCAACGGGAGGGATACCCATATTTCCGGACAAGCTGTTCACTTTGAGTCGGATTCGGGCTATGTAAAGATGCAGCATGTGCGCATGGGGGTACAAACGGCTGCCAACGGGCCGGTATATGCCTACCTGCCAGCGCTTCAGCTGTGGGATTTTGACCCCATATCCATGCTGGAAACCGGGCAGCTGCAGCTGGCCCAGGCCCGCCTGCAGCAGCCACGGCTGCATCTTTTCCGGCGCGCAAATGGCTCCCACGGGCCCGGCAGCCTGTCTGGCCGGAGCTTTGAAGGCTTGTACCGCCTGTTTGAGGCCATCGCCATCAACCAACTGGAGCTAAGCGGCGGGCAGGTGGTGCTGGATGAGCTAAACGGGCCGCCCGAAGCGGCCATTACCGCCACGGACATCAGCCTGCAGGTAAGTGATTTTCACATGAAAGAACAGTACGGAGATACCCTGCCCTTTTTTGCCGAAGATGTACAGCTCAACTTTCAGGTGGAAGACTATGCCTTTGTGCTGCCCGACAGCAGCTATGCCCTCAGCACGCGTAAAATCGGCTTCTCTGCCCGCGACTCCCTGCTGCAGCTGGATTCCCTGCAGCTCATCCCCTACTTTTCCCTGCAGGACAGTGGCAAACATGTTCGCCTTCAGCTTCAGCTGCCCCAGTTGAAGCTGCGGGGCATCGACCTCCAGCAGCTGTTTTTCTACCAGCGCCTGCGCCTCGACAGCCTGATGGCTGCCAATGCCACCTTTCACATCCAACTGCGTCAAGACAGCACCCACGCCCGCCTGCCTACCCTGGCCCAACTGGAGTTGTATCCCCATTTGGCCAGGTGGCTGAAAAGCCTGGAGGTGGGGCAGATCGGGTTGACTGATATGGAGGTGAAGGTGGAAAACGGGCAGGGAGAAGTGTTCAGGCTGCCCGCTGTGTCGGTTTTTGCCCGCAACATGCAGCTCGACTCCAGCAGTTACCTGCGGCCGGAGCGCCTCTTTTATTCCGAGCAGTTTCAACTGCGCATACGGCAGCTGGGCAGGCTGCTGCCCGACAGCCTGCACTACCTCAGCCTGGGCGAAATCGGTTACCACGCACATGAGGGCTACATTTACCTCGACAGCATCCGCATCAGCCCCCTGCATGATGGGCCGGAGGTTGCCAATGCGTATGACATTGCGGTGCCTCATCTTTACATCAATGGCTTCGACCCCCTGGAGTTGCTGCAGCAGCAACTACACCTGGATGCGGTACAACTGCGCAATCCCCGCATATTTACCCGCTCCCAGTCCGAAGAGGTGAAAAGGGGGCTGGATTCGCTGGCACGGGCCAACCTCTACGAGCTGATTGAGG
>RFHT01000356.1 GCA_003696835.1 Bacteroidota bacterium | reverse complement strand
GGACGTGAGTTGTGGGCGTTTGATACCAAAAAAGACTTTGAAGCTGTCAATGGCGTCAGGGCGTTTGGCGGAGCCATCGACTCCGATGGCCCGGTGGTAGTGGAAAACCAGCTCTTCATCACCTCTGGCTATGCCAAGTTTAAGGAAAAAGAGGGGAATGTGTTGCTGGCATTTGAACTCCAAGAGTGAGGAGGGCAGGGGACAGGGGGCAGGTTGTCGGTTGCAGGTTGCCGGTTGCAGGTTGCAGGTTGCAGGTTGCCGGTTGCAGGTAGCAGGTAGCAGGTCAACATTAATCAGGGATTACCAAGGATATCTTGCATCTCCTTAAAGGAGTCTCCGCTGCGCTCCGACCTGCATCTTGCATCCTGCATCCTGCATCCTGCATCCTGCAGCTCCCTATTCCTCACCACCTGCATCTACAAAAGCAGGCCCATAAACTTCGTTCATGCGGCTCTGGCCGGTATTGGGGCCATTTTCCAGGGCCAGTACCCCGCGGGGGCATACAGCGGCACATACCCCACAGCCCACACAAGAGGCCCGCACGATATTTTGCCCGCGCTGGGCATACCAGCGCACATCTATACCCATTTCGCAGTAAGTCGAGCAGTTGCCGCAGGAAATGCACTGCCCGCCATTGGTGGTGATGCGGAAACGGGATTTGAAGCGCTGCACAATGCCCAGATAGGCTGCCAGCGGGCAGCCAAAGCGGCACCACATGCGGTTGCCCATGAGGGGATAAAAGCCAGTGCCTATCACACCCGCAAAGACCGAACCGATGGCAAAGCCATAAACCGAGCGCACATCATAGCTATTGAGTCCCAGCAAGGTTGCGCGCTGGGTGAAATAGGTGTACAGGACCAGGCCTGTCATGAGCACGGCAAACACCAGCACCGAATGAATAAGCCAGCGCTCAATTTTCCAGGAACGCAGCGTTTTGCTGGACAGCTGCCGGTAGGGATCGCCCAGGGTTTCGGCCAGGCCGCCGCAGCCACACACCCAGGAACAATACCAGCGTTTGCCAAAAAAGTAGGTCAGAAAGGGCACCCCCACCAAAACCAGTACAATGCCCCACACCAGCATAAAGGTACCGATTTGGGTGGCCGTAAACTCCTCTATGCGAAAGAAGAAGGTGTAATCCAGTGGCCAGATGTTTTTGAGGTCCTGTTCGGGCAGGTTGAGCTGGTAGAGCAGTTGGGGAATGAGGAAGGCAAAAGCCGTTTGAAAGAACATGACCGAAGCCGTGCGGATCTTGTGGTAGTTGCTGTGGCGGTATTTGGCAAACATACGAACGCCCATGACCAGTATGGCCACCGTATAGAGGAAGCCGTACATAAACCACCGGCTGGCATCTTCTCCCCTCAGCCATTGAGACACGGGATCCACCAGTGCAATCCACTCGGCTATGTAGTAATGGTAAAAGTAGAGCAGGATGTAAAAGCTGATGAGAAATGCCCCCGTGAGTATGCCCACCAGCCCTACCGAGGTGGCAGAGCGGTGAAAAATGCCGTTGTGTTTGATACCGGGCAGGCCATCGAAAAACTTGGGATAGATGTACATGAGTGCGCCCAGGGCGCCCAGGCCAATGATGAGCCAGAAAAAGAGGTAGGGGTGGCGCCAGAAAATGCCTTTGGACGTAGCTTTTACAATGGCAAAGAGGTAATCTTTCAGTTGGTAGGCCGCCACCTGTTTTTGGGCTGCTGCCTGGCTGCCCACATAGGCAATTTCACGCCGCAGGTTGTTGGCCAGGTCTTCTTGGGATCGGAAGCGGCGACCGGCTTCCACCATCCAGGCCGTTTTTTGCAGGGCCGGCTGGCGCAGGTGCTCCGGCAGCAGGTTCTGCACCGCTTCACGCCCTTCGGGCGTGAAGGCTAGCTGCCCCTCCACTGTTTGGGCCTGCTGCAGCGCTGCCTGCACATATTCTTCCAGGGCCTCTTGGCTCAGGCCCCAGCGAGCTGCCATTTCTTCATTGTAGGCAGCAATTTGTTTTTTCACCTTTGCCACATAGCTAAACTTGAAGGAATAAGTTTTGCCCTTCAGTTCTTCCAGTTTTTCCAGCACTCCCGCCTGCTGGTCCGGGGCCAACACGGGCCGTATGCGCGCCAGGCTCGCTTCGCTCACTTCGTATTGGGTGAGAAAAAGCAGCGCAATAAAACTACCCAAAGCCAACAGAAAAAGACCAAGACCTGTATGTTTGAGGGTTTGCATATATACGTTTTTGAGATGTACAAAGTAAATAAACAGCAGGCTCATGAGCAGCCCTATCACGCCCGCATGCCCAGCAAGGAAAAAACTCCTTTGAGGCCACGATTTTGGCGCAGCCTCACCTGTCTGCCGGGATTTTGTGCGTTGTACAGGGCCACGATCTCTGCTTCGTGCTGCCGGAAAAACTCGGGGTCGAAATTGGCGGCTCCCAGTTGCTGAAGCACCTCCTCAATGTGGGCCCTGCCAGCCAGCCAGTGTTCGCACACCTGCTGGCGGTAGCGTATGCCCATGAGGTTGAACCCCAGCACATGTCCGTCCCGGGCATCATACACGATGCGCACCGACTTGCGGCCATCAGCATGCTCCCAGTAGAGGTGTTTTTCTCCCTCCCTTACCTGATTGCCTACCTGCCCGTACACCTGGTATTCGATGGCGAAAAATTTGGCTGAGTTGAACCAGAGCGGCTGGCGGTAGGGAGTGGGTCGGCCGCACACATTGGCCGCCACCACCGGCCCCATGTGCTTGCCGGTGTACCACACCGCCTCAATGCCGCGCCTGCCCGGAAGCGGGGTGCGCAGTTGGGCACAATCACCTATGGCGTACACATCCGGCACATTGGTTTGAAGATATTCATCTACCAGTATGCCCCTGTCAGTTTCTATGGAGGTTGCTTTTACCAGATCAATGTTGGGGTGCACGCCGGCCGTAAGGCCCACAAACTGGCAGGCAATTTCCTCACCTTTGCTGGTAAGCACCGCCCGGGCGCGGCCGTTTTCGTCGGGCAGTATTTCCTTCAACTCTGTAGAGAGGCGCAGGTCGATGCCATTGGCCCGTATTTCGCGGTTGATCATGGCCGACTCCTCCGGGGGCAGCACAATGTTCCAAAAGCTCTCTTCCCGAACCAGAAAGGTTACCGGAATGTGGCGCGAATGAAACATCTCGGCCATTTCTATTCCAATTAATCCTCCCCCTACAATCACCGCCCGCTGAAGATCCGCCGAATAGCGCTCCATGGACTCCAGGTCCTGGTAGGAATACAGGCCCTGCACCGCACGGAGGTCCTGCCCTGGCCAGCCAAACTTGTTGGGCTGGGAGCCCGTGGCCAGGATAAGCTTGTCGTACTGCATGCGCTCACCACTGTCCAGCAGCAGGCTTTTGCCTTCCGTATCCAGCGCCTTTACGTAGGCACGGCGCAGCCCAATGCGGTTTTTCTCCCAAAAGTGGTCTTCGTAGGGCTTGGTATGTTCGTATTTCATGTGCCCCATGTAGATGTACATCAGGGCCGTGCGCGAAAAAAAGTGGTCGGTCTCAGCCGAAATCACCGTGATGCGGTGATCGCTGAGCTTGCGAATGTTTCTCGCCGCACTAATACCGGCAATGCCATTGCCTATAATCACAATATGCATGGTCAACAGTTAAGGGATTTCATTCACTGGCGCTTCATTCAAACTCCAGTCGTAATCAATGTACGAGATTTTTGCATCTTCTTGAATTTTAACGGGTGCATACTGGTTGAGAAACTCAATGAGGCTGCCATGACGGGTAAAATCTTTTCTAAACCAGGAAAATATCTTGGAGAGTTCCACTTTCTCCGGGCTGATTTTGTTGTGAAAGGGGCTGCTGAGAAAGCGGCGGGCCTGATCGGTGAGTTGGGCCTCCAGTTTGTCAGCCGTATAGGCCTCATTTCTCAGCACCGGGCAGGACTTGGAGGCACAGTTGATGGCAAAGTGTATGCGCGGCTCGTCAAATTGCTTGCGCAGAATTTCGTGCTCAATGTAGTTGAGGCTCATGGGTTTGCCGCCAATCTGAAAAAACTCCTTGTGCCAGATAGTGGCAATGCCCGGCAGGGTGTGCAGCTCGCGTATGCTTTTGAGTGGATAGTTGTCGGCAATTACCTTTACGGTGAATGCATTGTACGCATTGATCCAGTAAGCCAGTTGGGCAGCTTCCGGCCAGTCTTTTGCCGGCGGGTGCTCGCTCAGCAGCTTGAGGTAAGCCTCCAGTTGGTCCATATCCTGCTGAAATCCCCGGTAATTCACCATCCCATCGGAGTTGAGGTGTTTATGCAGCAGGGAATCCCAGATAGCATGTGAAACGATAGCTGAGCCCGCCTGGCCAACGGGGGGTTCCATTTGGCCTGCACAGGCATTCAGCCCACAAAGCATTAAGCCAGACAACCATAATTTGCTCATTCGAAGAAAATTCATGACATCAATTAATTAAGTGGTTATTTCTCCTTTCTCCAACACATTCTGCCGCCCCATGTTACATACGGCAGTGGGTGTGGATTCAGATTTGAATTGTGATACACAGCGGGTAGCTATGGAGTGGCCCAAATAAAGATACTAGCGGAAAAGCCATTTGTCTCTTTGCTTACAATCCGGGGCAGGTTGGTCAAATAATGATAAAATTTCATCCAAATTCGGGTTCAAAGCTGTACTTTTGCGCCATATTGCTGCCCGGGGGAGTAGCTGTTGCTTAAATACCACTGGCTGTTATGGAAAAGCCGCTGATGTTGTTGGTGAAAATAGGCGATTATGGTTTTGTGCGTCAGGATGAAGCCTGCCTGAGCCCATATTTGCGCATACGGGCCTTCACCTATGGCAAGGCCAAAGGGGCAGCTCATTTGTTGCGGCAGTTGCAACTGCTGGGGTGGCTGCTGCGCCATATCTGGGGTGCCCGTTATGTGCTGTGCTGGTTTGCTGACTACCACGCATTTCTGCCATCCCTGTTGGCACGTATATGGGGTAAGCGTCTGGTGCTCATCATTGGGGGCTATGATGCCGGCAAGCTGCCCGAATACGGGTATGGCGCCCACCGCAAGCCGTTCTGGAGCTGGGTCATTCGCCAGAACTGCCGGCGTGCGCACGCCATTCTGAGCAATTCGCACTTTCTGGGGGAGGAATTGCTGCGGCACATAGGCGAAACGTACCGGCACAAACTCATACCGGGCGTGCTGGGCATACCCGATGCAGAGGTGTTTCGGCGCCGGACTGCGGCGCCCCCGGGGCGCCGCGTCATCAGTGTGTGTGGGGGCGACAGCCTGATGCGCCTGCGCATCAAGGGCATGGATTTCTTTCAGGAAGTGGCCCGGGCCTGCCCCGATGTGCACTTTACCCTGGTAGGGGCAGGAGGCGAAGCCCGCACCTGGCTGGAAGCGCAGGCTGTGCCCAATCTGGAAATCGTTCCTTTTGTTGCCAGGGAGGAGTTGGTGGCGCTGTACGGGCAGGCCAAAGCCATTTGTCTGTTTTCGCGCTACGAGGGCTTTGGCATGGTGCTGCTCGAAGGCATGTTGTGCGAATGCATTCCCAT
>RFHT01000355.1 GCA_003696835.1 Bacteroidota bacterium | reverse complement strand
GCAGTTTCAACTGCGCATACGGCAGCTGGGCAGGCTGCTGCCCGACAGCCTGCACTACCTCAGCCTGGGCGAAATCGGTTATCACGCACATGAGGGCTACATTTACCTCGACAGCATCCGCATCAGCCCCCTGCATGATGGACCGGAGGTTGCCAATGCGTATGACATTGCGGTGCCTCACCTTTACATCAATGGCTTCGACCCCCTGGAGTTGCTGCAGCAGCAACAATTACACCTGGATGCGGTACAGCTGCGCAATCCCCGCATATTTACCCGCTCCCAGTCCGAAGAGGTGAAAAGGGGGCTGGATTCGCTGGCACGGGCCAACCTCTACGAGCTGATTGAGGCCTATTTGCAGGAGTTGAAAATCGACAAGCTCATTTTGCTGGGGGGCGAGCTGATGCTTCAGCAGCAGCAGCAGGCCCCGGAAGAGGCCTTCCGGGCCAGGGAGGTCTTTGTAATGGTGCGCGGCTTCGTGCTGGACTCGGCGGCAAGGGCGCAGCCCGGCAAGCTGTTCTATGCCGACGACATTGATGTGGGCATGGATGCCAGCAATTATTCCTTTGTGCTGCCCGACAGCACCTATATGTTGCAGGTGGGCCACATCGGCCTTTCTACGGGCGACTCCCGCGTGTTGGTCAGCGACTTGCACCTCAGTCCCATTGCGGGCAGCCAGGCCGGGCTGGCCCCCCTCAGCTGGGAGGTGGAGGTGCCCCAGTTGCAGCTTTCGGGCCTCAACCCCAAGGAGTGGTACCTGGATGGGCGGCTAAACCTGCAACAACTGCGCCTGCAAAAGCCCAGCATCCTCATGCGGCATCAACAGCTACAGCCGGCATTTGAGCGCAACCCTTACCAGGTGTATGCTTTTTTTCGCCAGCATTTCAGCCAGTTCAGTATAGCCGACCTGCTCATCGACCGGGCCTCTTTCAGGGAAATTCGCCACCCAGCCGACACCCTCAGGGGGCTGCAACTGGAGCAGCTGAGCATACGGGCCCTGGGGGTAAAGCCCGACAGCTCCGATTTTCTCAGCCCCGACCATTTGTTTTACTCCCGGGATGTACGCATCAGCGTGAAAAATTACGACTTTGAGGTGGATGAACTGCTGTATAAGGGGCATGTGAAGGAGTTGGGACTGCACACTGCCAGCAAGGAGCTCTATGCAAGGGGGCTGGAGTTTGTGCCTCAGCTGGATCAGGCAACCTTTTTTGCGCGCTATGGCTATGCGCGCGACCACCTCGAATTTCGCCTGCCAGATGTAAAGGTGGAGCGCCTGGACCTGGATGCGCTTTTTCAAAACCGCAGCTTCCTGGCGGGCAAGCTGCTGCTGCAGGGCCTGGATATACAGGCCCTTAAGGACAAGCATTTTCCCGAAAAACCCGACAAACGCCCTCCCATGCCCCAGCAGGTGATACGCGAACTGCCTTTTGCCCTGCGACTGGACACCGTGGAAATAGCTGATGGCAAGGTGTTTTTTCAGCAGAAGGTGCCTGGCCTGAAAAAAAATGCCCGTTTTGAGGTGAGCGAAATGTATGGCCGCATTACCCACATTAACAATGACTCCATCTCCCTCATCGCCGCCCGGCCCGTGGCCGTATTCAATGCCCAGGCTCGCCTGATGCAAACCGGCCAACTCGACATCACCTTTCGCTTCCCCCTGGCCGATACCTCCAATGCCTATGAGTTTGAAGGCAGGGTGTCGCGCATGAACCTGGACGAATTCAACCCCCTGCTGGAGCAAACCGCCTTTGTGTTTGTAACTGATGGCGTCATGGACAAGGCCTCGTTTCAGGTAAAAGCTGACTATCTCTACCGCAAAAAGAAAGCTATATATGTGTACAGGGGCAAGATGCGCATGCATTACCACGACCTGCGCCTGCAGGTAATCGACAAAAAGAGCATGTTTGAAGAAGGGCAGTACGACGCCAAAAAGATGGCCTCCTTTTTTGCCAACACTTTTGTGCGAAAAAACAACCCCGGTGCAAGTGGCAGGTTTTTGCGGGTGGGAAAAATTTATTACAAACGCGAACTCAACAAGGGCATAGCCGGCCACTGGGTGCAGGCCGTCATCAGTGGGGTGCGCTCCAGCGTGGGCCTGCAAAACAAGGACCAGCGCGAACGCCTGATCGATAAGCTGCGAAAAAGCAGACAAAAACGGAAATTGGAACAATTTCAAACAGAAGATGCTCAAATTTCTGTCGAAAAAGAGTAGGCAAAGCAGGTGATTTCTCTTAACTTGCGTGCGTTTATTCACTAACATGATTTTTATCGACCCATGACATCAGAAGCTTCATTGTTTACCGACAAGTCTCTTGAATTCCTCGAACAATACGTCAACAATGCATCCCCTACCGGATTTGAATACAGCGGCCAAAAGCTTTGGCTGGATTACATCAAGCCTTATATCGACACCTATGAGGTAGATGCCTACGGCAGTGTGTACGGCATCATCAACCCCCAGGCTAAGTACAAGGTGGTGATTGAAGCCCATGCTGATGAGATTTCGTGGTTTGTCAACTACATCACGGATGATGGCTTTATTTACCTGGTGCGCAATGGCGGTTCTGACCACCAGATTGCTCCTTCCAAACGGGTGGATATACACACCGACAAGGGCATGGTGAAGGCCGTGTTTGGCTGGCCGGCCATACACACCCGCAAAGGCAACGGCAAGGAACAGACGCCTACCACCAAAAATATTTTTCTCGACTGTGGCTGCTCCAGTAAAAAGGAAGTGGAAGAGCTGGGCATAGAGGTGGGTTGTGTGGTGACCTATGAGGATGAGTTTATGGTACTAAATGACCGCTATTTCGTGGGTCGTGCCCTGGACAACCGCGTGGGTGGGTTTATGATAGCCGAGGTAGCCCGCCTGCTGAAGGAGCAGCAGATCAAGCTCCCCTACGGGCTTTACATCGTCAATGCTGTACAGGAAGAAGTGGGGCTGCGCGGCGCCCAGATGGTGGCTGAGCGCATCAAGCCCGATGCGGCCATTATTACGGATGTAACCCACGACACCTTCACGCCCATGATCGACAAAGTGGAGCATGGAGAGGTGAAAGCCGGCAAGGGCCCTTCTCTCACCATTGGTCCGGCTGTACACAACAAGCTGCTGAGGCTCATCAAAGACACGGCCGAAAAGCAGGAAATTCCCTTTCAGCGGGAGGCCGCTTCCCGCTCTACCGGCACCGATACCGATGCCTTTGCCTATTCCCACATGGGGGTGCCTTCGGCCCTCATTTCCCTGCCGCTGCGCTATATGCACACCACCGTGGAAATGGCCCACAAAGAGGATGTGGAAAATGTGGTAAAATTGATCTTTCACACCCTGCAGCGCATTACCCATGAGCACGATTGGCGGTATTTTTCTTAAATTGGGGTTCCCAATCAAGAATTGACCGCTCGCTCATGAAGAATTACCTCCTCGTATGCTGTATGTGTTGGCTCAGCCTGTGTGCCGGCTTGCGGCTGCACGCCCAGCAGCTAGCTACGGCCTTCTCCCTTTCCGACACCCTGCCCCTGCGGCCCGACCTGCGCATGGCCACCCTGCCCAACGGCCTGCGCTATTACCTCCTGCCCAATAAAACGCCCGAAAACCGCGCCGAGCTGCGCCTGGTGGTACATGCCGGCTCCCTGCAGGAGGAGGACGACCAGCTGGGCGTAGCCCATTTTGTGGAGCACATGGCCTTCAACGGCAGCAGGCATTTTAAAAAAAATGAACTCATCGACTACCTCGAGCACACGGGCGTGCGCTTCGGCGCCGACCTCAACGCCTACACCAGCTTTGAGGAAACGGTGTATATGCTGCAGGCCCGCAGCGACAGCCTGGAGCTGCTGGAAAAAGGCCTGCTCATTTTGCAGGACTGGGCCGGAGGGGTGAGTTTTGAGCGCGAAGAGGTGGACAAAGAGCGGGGGGTGGTCATAGAAGAATGGCGCACCCGCCTCAGCGCCGACCAGCGCCTGCAGCAAAAGACCTTTCCGGTGCTGTATGAAGGCTCGCGCTACGCCCGGCGCCTGCCCATTGGCAAGCCCGAAATTATTGAGCAGATTGGCCTCAAACGCGTCAAACAGTTTTACAAGGACTGGTACCGCCCCGACCTCATGGCCGTGGTGGCCACAGGTGACTTTGATCCTGCCTGGATGGAAGCCCAAATACGCGCCCGCTTTGGCAAGCTGCGCATGCCCACCAGGCCCCGTCCGCGGGAGGATTACCCCATACCGCCCCAGCCGGGTACGCGCTACGCCATGTTCACCGATCCCGAAACGCCTTTTACCCGCGCCACCATCCGCTACAAACACAAGGCCCAAAAGGTGAAAACGGTGGGGGATTTTCGCCAAAACATCATCCGCAATTTGTACAACCGCATGCTCAACGCCCGCATGCAGGACATCGGCCGCCAGGCTCATCCGCCTTTTACCTTTGCCTATGCCGGCTATGGCAACAACATCAGCGACCTGGCCACCTATACCGTCTATGCCTTTACGGCCGAAGGTGAGGCCATCAGGGGGCTGGAGGCGGTGTTTGGGGAGGTGAAGCGGGCCCAGCTTCACGGCTTCACTTCCACGGAGCTGGAGCGCCACAAGGCCGAAATCATGGCCAATGTGGAGCGCGCTTACCTCGAGCGCGACAAGTCGGCTTCGGACAACCTGGCCATGGGCTGTGTGTACCACTACCTGCAGGGCCACAGCCTGCTTTCGCCTGCTCAGACCCTGGCCCTCTACCGTCAGCTCCTGCCCGGCATTGGGCTGCAGGAGGTCAACGAGGCGGGCCGCAACTGGATCACGGATGAAAACCGGGTGGTGACCATTACCGGCCCGGAAAAGGAGGGCGTGCCTCTGCCCACGGTGGCCGAGCTGGAGGCCATGTTTGAGCGCTTTGAGCGCATGCAGCCGCCGCCCTATGAGGACGGGGTGAAAGCGGGCCCCCTGCTGGAGCAGCCCCTGCCGCCGGGCCAGGTGGTGGACACGCGCTACCACGACAGTGTGCAGGTGCAGGAGTGGAAGCTGGCCAATGGGGTGCGGGTGGTGCTCAAGCCCACGGATTTTAAGAATGACGAAATTCTGATGAGCAGTTTCAGCCCCGGCGGGCATTCGCTGTACAGCGATGCCGACTTTCACACGGCTTCACGTGCGGCCCTGCTGGTGTCGGAGGGAGGAGTGGGCAATTTTGACTTTTTGCAGTTGCAGAAAAAACTGGCGGGCAAACGCGTGAATGTGGGGCCCTACATTGATGAGCTGTACGAGGGCCTGAGCGGCAGCTGCTCGCCGGCCGAGCTGGAAACCCTGCTGCAGCTGGTGTACCTCTACTTCACTGCTCCGCGCAAAGACCCCCAGGCCCTGGCGGCCTTTGTGAGCCAGCAAAAGTCCTTTTTGCAAAATATGCGGGCATCGCCCGGCTACCACGTGGCCATCGAAAGTGCCAAAATCCGCTACGGCAACCACTTCCGGCGGCAGGCCCTGCCCACCCTGGCCGACATTGAGGCCATCGACCTGGACCGGGCCCTGGCCATTTACCGCGACCGCTTTGCCGATGCCAGCGACTTCACCTTTGTGTTTGTGGGCAATCTGGAGCCCGATTCTGTGCGGGACCTCATAGCTACCTACCTGGGCAACCTGCCCGCCACCTGGCGCAAGGAGCAGGGGCGGGACGTGGGCGCCCGGCTGGT
>RFHT01000354.1 GCA_003696835.1 Bacteroidota bacterium | reverse complement strand
AGATTGTTTATATTTGTAGAACACATACTGGCATTGCCCCAGGTATTGAATCAACAAATCGTCGGGGAGTTATTGGCCAAAAAGACCAAAAAGATGAAAGCATTACGACTCACAGAAAGTGATACCCCCATGTTTAAGGCCTTTCTCCAACTGTATTATGGCAAAAGCTGGGAAGAACTGGAGAAGGAAATGATAGAGTTGATGGCAAAGTCTTTCCAGCCAACCGGTGAAGACGTCAAACCAGAGGTAATGGCTAAGGTACTGGAAATAGGGAAAGCTAAGTTCGAAGCAGAAAAAGCTAAAGCCGAAGCAAAGAAAGTCAAATCTGAAGCTGAAGCAAAGCTCAGAGCAACGGTTTTGAACCTGGCCAAAAAGATGAACATGCCGGCCTCCCAGATCGCGGATGTGCTCGATATGGAAGAGGAGTTAGTGAAAAAAATAATAGAGGAGGAGTCAAAATAATCGATGAAAACCCAGCCGCATAAACAGCGTGAAGCAAAAATCAACATCATCACGCTGGGATGTTCCAAAAATACCGTTGATTCTGAAGTCTTGCTGGCCCAGCTCCAGGGCAACGAGCTGCATGCTGTGCATCAGGAGGAAGAAAGTGATGCCGGAGTGGTGGTCATCAACACCTGTGGCTTCATCGACAAAGCCAAAGAGGAGTCGATCAATACCATACTGGAATATGCTGAGCTCAAGTCTGAAGGCCAGGTCGAAAAAGTATATGTAACGGGTTGTCTTTCTCAGCGGTATAAAGACGAGCTTACCGCCGAAATACCTGAAGTAGATGGCTGGTTTGGTACCATGGACATGCCCGACCTGCTCAGCACCCTGGGAGCCGACTACAAAAAGGAACTGCTGGGAGAACGCAGCCTCACCACCAGCAGCCACTATGCCTACCTCAAAATTGCCGAAGGCTGCAACCGTCCCTGCAGTTTTTGCGCCATTCCCCTCATGCGGGGCAAGCACCGCTCGCGCAGCATAGAGTTTCTGGTGGACGAGGCCAAATTCCTCGTCGGCAAAGGCGTCAAAGAAA
Organism: Bacteroidota bacterium; assembly: GCA_003696835.1. Classification (GTDB taxonomy): domain Bacteria; phylum Bacteroidota; class Bacteroidia; order J057; family J057; genus J057. The sequence continues at coordinate 11,438 of RFHT01000354.1, read as the reverse complement.
TCATGCTCATTGCCCAGGACCTCACCTACTACGGCCTCGACCTGTACGGCAAAAGGCGCCTCAACGACCTGCTCAACCACCTGGCCGATGTACAAGGCCTCGAATGGATACGCCTGCACTATGCCTACCCCTCTGGTTTTCCGGTAGAAATACTGCCTACCATCAAAGAACGCCCAAATATTTGCAATTACCTCGATATTCCCCTGCAACACATCTCCGACCGGGTGCTCAAAGCCATGAGAAGAGGCATCAACCGCCAGCGTACCCTCGACCTCATACACCGCATACGCGAAGAAGTGCCCGGCCTGGCCCTGCGCACCACCATGCTGGTAGGGCATCCCGGCGAAACGGAAGAAGACCACCAGCAACTCCTGGAATTTATTCGCGAGTATAAATTGGATCGCCTGGGTGTTTTTACCTACTCACATGAAGAGCAAACCTATGCCGGTGAACGCTATGAAGACCTCGTCGATGAAGCAACCAAACAAAGGCGCCATGATGAGGTGATGGAACTGCAGCAGCAAATCTCCTTCGAGCTCAACCGCCAAAAAGTGGGAAAGGTATTCAAAACCATCATCGACCGGCAAGAAAACGGCTACTGCATAGGCCGCACCGAACACGACTCCCCCGAAGTGGACAATGAAGTGATCGTTCAGACCCCGGGCCTCAAAACAGGCGAATTTTACCCCGTACTGATTACCGATGCCCTGGAATACGATTTGATAGGTAAAGTAGTGAAACAATAAATACAGCATGGCCCCTGTTTCCTTATCAGGGTAGGAAAAAGCCCGTTTTTTGGTTTCAGATATTCAAATGCTTATGTTGCGCACAATCCTCATCTGCTTGTTTTGCATACCCGCCAGCCTGCATGCCCTGGAGTGGCAGGCCACTTTCAAAAATGTGCTGCGCGGCCCCCACAACACCTTTCTCTACCTCAGGTATCAGCCCGGCGAAAGCAGCAGCGGTATCACCCGTCCCCAAATTGTGGAGATCAACTTCAGGCGAAAAGGTAGCCTGCCCGTCATTCTCAGCAAAGAGCAACACATCGAAATAAAAGGCGAGCACACTTTTCGCATTGGCTTCTTCCTCGAACCCGGTACCTACGAAGTGGATGTGGACATAGCCGACCTGCTCAGCGGCCGCCATACCCCTATCTCGGTGGAGTACCGCTGTATGATCGATCCCAGCAACCTATCGGCCTCCGACATCTTCCTTTCTTATGAGCCTGCCACCGACACCCGCGATATTTCCCCTATACTCGACCTCAACCTCAAAGCAGGGGTACAAAAACTGCACTTCCTCACCGAAATTTACGCCCCATATACCCGTACCCTCAGCCTCAGGGCCATCCTCTATCAGGAAGTGGATAGCCTCTCTTCGGCCAGTACCACTATCTGGCTCGACATACGCAAAATTACCCGTACCCTGCGTACCGACGGGCCCGTTACCACCTTCGGCGACATCATCAATATTTCCGGGCTCAAAGAAGGACACTATTTGCTCCAGATTCATGTGTACGACCGCGACAGCCTCATCCTCAAACCCAGCACCTACTTTGTGCTGGAAGGAGAAACCCGCCAGCGGATTTTTAGCGACATCGCCCAGTCCATCAGCATGATGCGCTACATCCTGCCTCCTGAGGCCTACGCACGCCTGCTCGAAGTGCAGGGAACCGAGCAGCAGGAGTCGGCCTTCAGGCAGGCCTGGGTACAGTTGTACGGCGAAGAAGCCGACGAACAAATGAAAAACTACTTCAAAAGGCTCTACCTCATCAACAGCAGGCTGGCACAGGAAGGCGAAGACTGGCAGAGTGATCGCGCCAGGGTTTTTCTCCAATACGGCGATCCACTCGTTAAAGACTTCGAAATCAACGGAAAACACTACCAACGCTGGACCTATGTTAAGTGGGATTTGTCCTTTTTATTTGAAAAACGAAACCAGGCTTATATACTTGTCGAATAATAGGGCACAGGCCCAAAGCCACCGCAAGTGCGCTGTGTATGAAAGAAACTCTGAAACAATACCTTCAGAAACATTTTGCCCTGGACCACCTGCTGGGTGTTCCTCCCAACGCTGATTCCGAACTCGGCTTTAACAAATACAAGCTCTCCGGTTCCAGGCGGCTGGTGATGTACGCCCTGCAGATCAGCCCCTACCTTTGCGGGATTTTATTTGCCATTACCTTTCTGTTCCCATTGCTGGTGTCTCCACCCGTCTTGCAAATGGCTGAAGGCTATGGCATTTTTCCCTTCATCGAAAACCTCAGCCAGTTCTATATTCAAAACGAGCCCATTTTTAAAGCCGTGCTTACCGTCAGTGTGAGTGGCCTCATCGGCTATGGCACCAACTACATCGCTATACGCATGCTGTTCCGCCCGGTGAAAAAGCGCCCGATATGGGGGCAGGGACTCATCCCGGCACAGCGCGACCGCATCATCTACACCCTGGCTCAGGGCATGCACAAGCACATCCTCAACCAGCAGCTCATTCGCAAGCGCATTGAGGAGTCGGGCATCGTCAAGCGCCTCAACGACCTGCTGCTCGATGGCACCATCAGCCTGCTGGCCGACGAAGAATTGCGCGAATTTCTCAAAAAAATCATGTATGAGGCCATGAGCGAGTACGCCAATCAGGAGCACTTCCGAACCGAAATTCGCCATGCCATTGATGCCCGCCTGGATCAAAAAATTGAAGGAGGCGTGAAAAGGCTGCTCTTCCAGACCTACAAGCGCTACAACAAAGAAGAGTATGATCAGGCCATTGACAATATCGTCAAAGAAATTCCCAAGGTGGCCATAGAAGTGGTGGAAAAGCTCGAAACAGAACTCATGCGCGTAGCGGCATTTATCCGCCTCAAAAAACGCCCCACCGAAGAGTACATCATGAAGCTCATCATGGATATACTCAACCGCATCGACATCACCGGCCTGCTGGCCAAGCAAATGGAACACTTCGATGAAGCCCGGCTGGAGCGCATGGTGTGGGAAGCCACCAATGAACAATTGCTCTACATTCAGTATCTTGGCACCGTTTTGGGCGTGCTCGGAGGTTTCCTCATCTGGGACCCGCCCCGCATGGGAGCCATTTACCTGCTGGGCTTCGGGCTGCTGTATCTGCTGGATGTGTTTATTTACCGCATGAAAAAACAAGCCACCGCCTCCCAAAACAAGCCAACATAAGCTACCAACTCATTCTTTGCCCTAACAACTACGCCCTTGGAAACAATCAAAAAAAGCATCAAAGCCGATTACCTGGCCGCCAAACCCGAACTCAAAGCCTTCTACCAATACAATCCCCACCAGCCGGATTTTGCCCAAATCATTCGCGACAAAGCCCGCCAGCCCATTGACCGGCAGGCCCTGCACCAGGCGCTGAGCCGCCAGTACAGCGGCATACCTGCCTCGCAGCTTACCCTGGACAACATAGACGCCCTGCTGCGGCCCAACACCTATACCCTCACCACCGGCCACCAGCTGGTGCTCTTCGGCGGCCCTCTCTACACCATTTACAAGGTGATGACCGTCATCAGGCTAGCTGAGCAACTCAATGCCCGCATGCCCGAACACCACATTGTGCCCGTCTTCTGGATACATACCGAAGACCACGACTTTGAGGAAATCAATCACTACTACACCTCTTTTACTGAAAAACACACCTACCAGGCCCCCTTTCAGGGCAAAGTGGGCGACCACCTGCTGCAGCCCCCCATACAGGACCTCATTCCCCGGCATTTTCCCCCGGAGCTCAAAGAAGCCTACCAGCCCGGCAGAAGCATGCGTGAAGCCTATTTTCGCTTCATGAATGAGTTGTTTAAGGATTATGGCCTCGTCATACTGGATGCCGACCAGCCCGAGCTCAAGCGCAGCTTCAGCCCCATACTCGCCGACGAGCTGCAACGCCAGAGCGGCATGCACAAAGTGGAAGAAACCACCCAAAAACTCACCGCACAGGGTTATCCCGCCCAGATTTCTCCCAGGGAAATCAACCTGTTTTACGCCTGCGGCCACCTCAGAAATCGCATCGTGAAGCAAAATGGGCACTTTCGGGTGCTGGACAGCGAGCTCAGCTTTTCGGAAGCGGAAATGCTCAGGCTGGCCCATGAGCAACCGGGCTGTTTCAGCCCCAATGTGTGCCTGAGGCCCCTGTACCAGGAAGCCATACTGCCCAACCTGCTCTACACCGGCGGCTGGGCTGAAATTGCCTACTGGCTGCAACTCAAAGACCTCTTTGATTACCACCACATCAACTTTCCCCTGCTGCTGCCCCGCATGTCGGCTACCGTATTTCCCGCCCAGCAGCTGGCGCAATGGCAGGCGCTGGGGTTCGAGCCCCAGGATATTCACCTACCCCTGCACCAGCTCTTTAAAGCCTATATGCCCAGGGTGTGGAAGGACGATAGCTTCCGGCAGGCTGCCAGCCATTTACTAGGGGCTTATGATGCCTTAAATGCCGAAGTGGAACAACTCTCCCCTACCCTCACCCACAGCGTAAAAGGACAGCAGGTCAAAACCGAAAAATTTATCCATAACCTGGAGAAAAAAATCCACCGCGTCATTCGCAACAAGCATCCACAGCCTTTTGAGCAAATAGAAGAGTTGAAAACTGCCATACAGGCCGATCCCCTGGTGCAGGAGCGCGTGTGGAGCCTGGCGGCCCTGGAGCTTTCGCCCCCTGCTTTTGTGCAGGCCGTACACCAGGCCTGCCAGCCCCTGAATTTTGAGCATACCTATATCGTGCTGGATTAAACATGCAAAATAATACGGCCCAAAATGCCCTGAAAAAGAAAAAGTAGCTGTCTGAAAGCAGGCCTTATACTTTTCTTTTGATTTTCGTGAAAACTTATCGAAATTATGTGCCGTAGAACATACTATAAGTTTCGCTTGAATTTTAACTAATTTTATGGAGCAAGAAAGATATAGAAGGAGCCGGGCTACGATGGAAGAGTTTGATACCTCCCTGATGTACGATGACATTGAAAAAATTCGCGAGCAGGAAGAGGAGGCAGAAAAAGATCAAAACAACAAACTCTCCTTCGCCGGTATGATGGCGCTTACCGCTGGTGCTGTGCTTATGGTGGTGGCCATTCTCAGCAGCTTCGGCATTTCCAATGGCCTGCTGGAGTTTCTGGAGCCCGCCATGATGGTAGTGGGGGTAGGCTCGTTGGTATATGGCTTTTTCAAAACCCTTAAGCTGGCTTTCCGCCAGAAAGAGCTCAACTTCCCCGCCCTGAACGTGTACCGCAAAACGCGGCCGGTGAATCATACCAACACGGGTAGCAATACCGAAACCCGCACCAAATCCCAGACCCAAAGCAGCAGTACCCAGAATACGACCAGCAGCAGGGCCCGTACCTACCAGACCAGGCCCCGCTCCTATGCCCGCAGCAAGCGCAAAGTGCTTACCCGATCGCGCACCAACAGGGTGTTTTCCGGCGTGGCTGGCGGCCTGGCCGAGTATGCCAACATTTCCCCGGCCCTCATTCGCTTTGCCTTTATTGCAGGCCTCATCGTCTCAGGGGGAATGTCCATCTTCATTTACCTGCTGCTTTCCATCATTCTGCCAGCCAATTATGAAGACTACAGAGGACGTGCCCGAAGAACGGCCACCTTTGAACAGCCACCTGCATCCTGATGTTTGTTGGAAATACTTACATGAAAACGTGGATATTCCTCTTGGCTGTGATACTCATGGCCTGCAGCGGCGGAGAGGTCAGTACCTGCAAAGAGTTTTTCCCCGATGGTACCCTCTCCATGGAGGTACTGTGCGACCAAAACGGCACCTACCAGGGCGAGATGCGCATGTACCATGAAAACGGAAACCTCAAAGCCATCCGCCATTTTGCAGATGGAAAAGAACAGGACACCGCACGTTATTTTTACCAATTTTCCGATCAACTCATGCGCCTGATACCCATCACCCAGGACCTGCCCAATGGGCGCCTCCAGTGGTTTCGGCAGGATGGTAGCCTGCAAAAAGAAGCCGACTACCTGCTGGGTGAGCTGCACGGCGAGGAAATATTTTACTACCCCGATGGCAAACAAATAGCCGAAAAATATAGTTACCAAAACGGACAAATGTACGGGCCCTATGTGCAGTACCGCGAAAACGGCCTGCCCATAAAAGAAGGGTTTTACTTCAACCGCCTGCGCTTTGACCAATGGAAATTCTATGACGATAAGGGCGAAATCTCTCACGTTATGGGGTATTATTACAACAAAAGAGAGGGCCCCTTTGCCATTTACCGCCCTTCGGGCCTGCCCTATATCACCGGCAGCTTCCACGAAAACCTCCTCAGCGGCAAAATCAACTTTTACGACCGCGAGGGGTCCATTATTTTTCAGGAAGAATGGGTGGATGGAAAAAAGGTGCAGGGAAATACCGGCAGCAAAACGCCCCAAAGCTTTGGCCCTGAGGACGTCAGCTTTAAGATGGAGGGCAAAACCTTCCGTCTGGAAAAAGACCAGGTGCTGGTGCAGTAGGAAACAGCTCGTAGCGGAGATGCCATTAAGCCAGCAGGGTACAGCAGTTTTCAAACTCCTTGAGCTTTGCCTCAGTGGCTAAGCTAAGCATCCCCCCCAAAGCAACAGCCATGTACCTCATCATACAACAAAACAAGCAGCAGCAATGAGTACCTATTATTTAATGAAAGTGAAAGGAAAGGCAAAAATTCCCGACTACGTACAACTGCGTGACGAAAACCTCACGCTCATCGGATATTTTCGCCCAAACCGCACAGAACGCCTGTCCAAAATTATCAAAGACCCCGATGAGGCAGCATATTTGCTTACTGTTATTGACCAGATGGAAGAATATGGCAAAATGACCAAGGTCGAACTATGAATGCTGCCCTTACACGTCCTGCTATTACCTTTGCTCAGGTTTCTGCCGGTTATGGTTACAGAAAAATTCTGGACAAGATCAGCTTTGAAATCCGCATGGGGGAGTTTGTGTATCTGGTGGGGCGTACCGGTATAGGCAAGAGCACCATTCTGAAAATGATATATGCGGACCATCTACCCCAGGAGGGGGAGATCGTGGTAGGCGATTTTTCGGTACACAATATTTCCCGCGAAAAAATCCCCTTTCTCAGGCGAAAGCTGGGCATTGTGTTTCAGGACTTTCAGCTGCTACCCGACCGCAGCGTGTACGACAACATTCAGTTTGCCCTCAAAGCTACGGGCTGGAAAGACAATGCCCGCATCAAGCAGCGCATCACCGAGTTGCTGGTGCGCGTGGGTATGTCGGGCAAAATGCAGGCTCACCCGCATCAGCTCTCAGGGGGCGAACAGCAGCGCGTGGCCATTGCACGTGCCCTTATCAACGACCCCATGGTGCTCATAGCCGACGAGCCCACCGGCAACCTGGACCCCCAGGCCTCCGACCACATCATGGACATCCTCAAGAAAATCAACCTCAGCGGCACAGCCGTGCTCATGGCCACCCACGAGTACGCCATCATACGCAAATACCCTTCACGGGTCATTGAGGTCATTCCCGGAGGCATCGTGGCGCACAGCCAGGCAGAGTCCTTTCTGCGCCATCCATTCCAGTATTAACCACAGCTTTACAGCAGCTCGCTGGCCAGGTTGGCCAGCTCGGAGCGTTCGCCTTTTTCCAGCGTAACGTGGGCAAAGAGACTTTGGCCCTGCATGCGGTCTATCACATAGGACAGGCCATTGCTCTGGGCGTCCAGGTAGGGGGTATCTATCTGGCGTATGTCGCCCGTAAAGATGAGCTTGGTGCCTTCTCCTGCACGTGTAATAATGGTCTTGATTTCGTGGGGCGTGAGGTTTTGTGCCTCATCTACAATAAAAATCACCCTCGACAGGCTGCGCCCGCGTATATAGGCCAGCGGCGCAATCATGATTTTCTCCGACTCCACCATCTCGTCTATGCGTTTGGCCTGCTTGTCCGACTCCTTAAACTGGCTTTTGATAAACTTGAGGTTGTCCCACAGCGGCTCCATGTAGGGGTTGAGCTTGGACTTGATGTCGCCGGGCAAAAAACCAATGTCCTTATTACTCAGTGCCACCACGGGCCTGGCAATCATGATGACCCGGTAATTGCGCCTTTGTTCCAGTGCGCCGGCCAGGGCCAGCAGGGTTTTGCCCGTGCCCGCCGCACCTTGTATGGTGGCCAGCTTGATGTGGGGGTTGGTCAGAGCATGCAGGGCAAAGGTCTGCTCGGCATTGCGTGGCTTTACCCCGTAGCAGGGCGCTTTTTCCACCCGTTCAATACTCTGCTCCAGTGGATTGAAATAGGCCAGGGTGGACTTGTTGCCATTACGCAAAATAAAATAATGGTTGTCAATGGGCCGTTCGGGGAATACTTCACTGACGGGCAGCTTGCCCAGCTCAAAAATGCGGTCGATCAGGCTGGAGGGCACCCCCTCCACCAAAGTTTTGCCCTTGTACAGGTTGTCCACATCAGCAACGGTGCCCGTGCGAAAATCCTCCGCAGGCAGGTTGAGCGACTTGGCTTTCAGCCGCAGGTTGATGTCTTTGGTAACCAGGATTACCCGGCTTTCGGGCTCCTGCTCCTGCAGAGATATGGCCGCATTGAGGATTTTGTGGTCAGCCTTTTGGTCGTCGAATATGCGAACGGCATCTACCGTAGGGCGCTCAGCAGGCATCACCACCTTAAAACGCCCCTTGTCGGGACCATTGAGCGGAATCCAGTCCTGAAGCGTAAATTTGCCCGAAAGCTGGTCCAGAAAACGGATAAAATTTCTCGCTTCAAAATTTTTGGTGGTGTTTCCCTGTTTGAAATTGTCCAGCTCCTCCAGTACTGTGATAGGGATGGCTACGTCGTTGTCCTCAAAACTTGAAATTGCCTCCGAATTATGCAGTATGACAGAAGTGTCTAAAACGTAAATTTTTCTTTTCTTCACAGTGTGCACTTTTTACTCAAACATGAAATTAGTAAAAAAAAACGAAGGCTTTTTTGAAGCCATGTAAAATATGGGCAATAATTGCCTATTTTAGACCTATGAAAAGCTTTTTTGTCACTTTATGGCTGGGGGTAGTTCTGCTTTTGGCCTGCCGCCCGCACACAAGTGTGGATATCCTCATTGAGAATGGCACGGTGCTGCTGGGCCAGCGGCTGGATTCCAGCGGGCTGGACGTAGGCATAAGCGGCGACCGCATCACCTTTGTGGGGGAAGCCTCCAAAGCAGGCATCACTGCCAAACAGACCATACAGGCCGAAGGCCTGGTGGTATGTCCTGGCTTTATTGACCCCCATACCCACGCACTTCCCGACCTCACCGATTCGGCCAACCGCGCCAACCTTCCTTTTATGATGCAGGGGGTAACGACGGTGGTGGTGGGCAATGATGGCCGCAGCCCCGAGGTTGGCCCCATGCTGGCCTATTGGGACTCGGCCGGCACGGGCACCAACGTGGCCATGTTTGTGGGGCATGGCAGTGTGCGGGCCAGGGCGATGGGCCTGGAAAACCGCCCGCCAGACTCCACCGAACTGCTGCGCATGCAGCAGGAAGTGGCTGCCGCCATGGAAGCTGGCGCCCTGGGACTCTCCACAGGTCTTTTTTATGCCCCCGGAAGCTACGCCAGCACTGCCGAGGTGGTAGCCCTGGCCAAAATAGCCGCCAGCTATGGGGGCATATACGACACCCACCTGCGCGACGAAAGCAGCTACACCGTGGGCCTGATGGCAGCCGTAGAAGAAGCCCTGCAAATAGGGCGTGAAGCCCCTATACCCGTGCACATCTCACACATCAAAGCCCTGGGCGCCGACGTATGGGGCAAATGCCCGGAAGTGGTGCAAATGGTGGAGGCCGCCAGGGCCGAAGGCCTGGAGGTTACCGCCAACCAATACCCCTATACCGCTTCCAAAACCAGCCTTATCGCTGCCCTGGTGCCACGCTGGGCCGAAGCCGGAGGCAGAGACTCCCTGCGGGCGCGCCTGCGACAACCCGCCCTGCGGCAGCGAATACTGGCCGGTATAGCCGAAAACATCCGCCGCCGTGGCGGCCCCCAGAGCCTCGTCATCACCCAGGCACTCGACAGCAGCCTCAATTTCCGCAGCCTGGCCCACATAGCAGCCGCCCGCCAGCTGCCACCCGCACAGGCGGTAGTGACCCTGATCGAAGCCGGAGAAGCGCCGGGCGTGATCTCACACAATATGCAGGAGCAGGACCTCAGCTGCTTTATGCAGCAAGCCTGGGTGGTTACTGGCTCCGACGGTGGCGCCAGCCACCCGCGAAAATACGGCTCCTTCCCCCGAAAAATACGGCATTACGCCCTGGAAAAAGGCGTGATTTCCCTCGAACAGGCCCTCTATTCCAGCAGTACCCTCACCGCCAGCATACTGGGCCTGCACGAGCGCGGCAAAATTGAAACCGGCTTTTTTGCCGACATCTGCATATTTGACCCCCACAACTTCCGCGACCTGGCTACCTTTGAGCAGCCCACGCAGTACGCACAGGGGGTGGTTTATCTCTTTATCAATGGCCGCCCGGCCATCAGCCAAGCTACTTACCAGGGAACGCTCCCGGGCCGGGCACTGCGAAAAACACCTGCACATGGCAAGAAAACCCCTTAGACGAAAACCGCCGCCCAAAAAGGCAAAAAAGCGGAAAAAACAACCCGCCTCCTCCGGCAAGAAATCTGTCAACCTCTTTGCCGGCCTCTTTGTACTGCTGCTGCTGGGAAGCCTCATCGCCTTTCCCCTGCTGCAAAAACGCTCCGGAAGCAACTCTTCCCAATCTCCTGTATCTTCCCATGAACCCCAACAACCCAAAGTGCCTCCCACATTTAAAAAAGAAGGCGTGCTGTACTTCATCAAAAGCACCACCGGCGACTCCCTGCGCATCGATATAGAAGTGGCCCAAACCGAAGCCGAAACCACCCAGGGCCTGATGTTTCGCACCCATATAAACGAAAACCAGGGCATGCTCTTTATCTTCGACAAAGCCGAAATGCGTTCCTTCTGGATGAAGAATACCTACCTTCCCCTGGACATCATTTTTGTCAATGAGCAACTGGAGATTGTCACCATACGGCACAATGCCCAACCCTTCTCCCGTGCCTCCCAGGCTTCTACTGCTGAGGCCCAATACGTAGTAGAGGTGAAAGGGGGATTTTGCAAACGGCATGGCATTGAGGAAGGCGACCGCATTGCCTTTCAAATTGGGCAAAGTTAAGGAAGGGGCCCCAGTAGGGCATTCATTTAGCTGGGCATCGAACAGACATTTTCCTGTCTCCTAAACAAACGTGAGTTCGGGATAGCCTGAGGCATTTTTCTAAATAAGCATAGTATTTCCGTGTTTACAGAAGTCAGAAGCCTCTTACTAATTTTTCTGAGACAGGAAGCTGATTTCTTGAGAAGAATAGCTATTTTAACGTGAGTTCGGGATAGCCTGAGGCATTTTTCTAATAAGCATCGTATTTCCGTGTTTACAGAAGTCAGAAGCCTCT
>RFHT01000353.1 GCA_003696835.1 Bacteroidota bacterium | reverse complement strand
CGAACCTTCAACTCCCCTCCTTAGGCCCTGAGCGAGCGGGTGGTGGGATAAGGAGGGGCCGGGGGGTGGTTGACAAAAACAAAGTTTCATGTATGCATGATCCATGAAGGCACTATTGGGGTATTCCCCCTTTTTTACAGCAGGTATATGCTGAATAGATACATATTTTGTTTTTTTGACCTCAACAAATATGCCCATTATTCGCCTCAGAACAAGCGAAAGAATCATTATTTTTTGAGCGTTAACTCCAGCTTTAATTTCCCCATGTGGCAGCAGCTTCTTCAACCGGACATACAGGCTTTTATACAGCAGCATCAGCGCGAGCAGGTGTCGCTTCTGGCCCTTCAGCAGCCACCCGATAAAAGCTGGCCCTGGGCGTTGATACTGGACCAGATCAAGTCCCGGCAAAAGGCGCTGCAAAAAATTCCCCAATGGCTCGCCCATCATCCCCAGCTCCTGTTTCCCAAAGCCGGCGTACTGGAGCAGGCCTCCTCAGCCGCTACGGCTGCCTACAAAGCAGGCCTGGTACATGGCAGCACCATGGTGGACTTATGCGCGGGAGCAGGCGTAGATGCCTGGGCCTTCAGCAGGCATTTTAGCCAAACCACCTGCGTAGAACAGGACCCACACACAGCCGAATTACTCGCCCACAACCTGAGCTTGCTGTGCAGCAGGCCCGTGCAGGTAGTCTGCATGGCAGCCGAGGAATATGTGCAGCAGCATTTGCAGCAGGCAGAGCTGGTGTACCTCGACCCCCAGCGGCGCAATGCCCACCGCAAGGGCCTTTACCGCCTGGCCGACACCAGCCCCAATATACATACGCTCATGCCGATATTGAGCCGAAAAGCCCATAAAATCATGCTAAAGGCCTCTCCCATGCTGGACATTTCCCTGGGCATCAAAGAGCTGAAATGCGTGGAAGCCGTGCAGGTAGTAGCATACAGGGGCGAATGCAAAGAGCTGCTGTTTATCCTCAATCCCCACACGCCTCCTCTTGCTCAGGAGCAGGTTCCCATTACGGCCGTACCCCTCAGCGAAACCGGCCAGCCTCAAAACCGCTTTGAGTTTACGCGGGCGGAAGAACAGGCAGCTGAGGTGGCCTTTTCAGCTCCGCGTACCTACTTGTTTGATCCCGGCCCGGCACTGGCCAAAGCGGGGGCCTTTGGGCTGCTTGCTGCCCGCTACGGGCTGTACAAGCTTCACCCCTCCACTCACCTGTACACCAGCGACCAGCCCTGCCCAGACTTCCCGGGCCGGCGCTTCAGGATCACGGGCCTCACCAAAGTGGACAAGGCAGCCGTAAAGGGTGAGGCTGCCAATTTGAGTTTGAAAAATTTTCCGGGAAAAGTATCAGAGCTGAAAAAGCAACTCGGCCTGCGGGACGGAGGTTCGCTTTATTTGTTTGCCTGTACCATTCAGGACGGAAAGAAAAAGGCGCGAAGGGTATTGATTCATGCCCAAAAAGCAGATTAGTCCCCCGGCAGCAAGCGCTGCTGCCCAGCTATGCCCCTACCCCATGCCGGCCAGCAGGTAGAGTACCGCCATGCGTACGGCCACGCCGTTTTCCACCTGCTCCAGGATAATGGCCTGCTCCGAGTCGGCTACTTCGCTGGTGATTTCCACGCCCCGGTTGATGGGGCCGGGGTGCATAATCACCAGCGGCTTGCCGAGTTGTTCCAGCAGGGGCATGTTGAGCTGGTATAGCAGGGAATATTCGCGCAGGGAAGGAAAATACTTGATGTCCTGGCGTTCCAGCTGAATGCGCAGCATGTTGGCCGCGTCGCACCATTGGAGGGTTTGGCGCAGGTCGTAGCTCACGCCTACGCCCAGGCTGTGGATGTATTTGGGGATGAGGGTGGGCGGCCCGCATACCCGCACTTCGGCCCCCATTTTATTGAGCAGGAAAATATTGGACAGGGCCACCCGGCTATGCAGAATATCGCCTACAATGGCCACGCGCAGCCCCTTGAGTTCGCCAAACTTTTCCCGCAGCGAAAAGCCGTCCAGCAGAGCCTGGGTAGGGTGCTCGTGGGTGCCATCGCCTGCATTCACGATCTGGGCCTGAATGTGCTTGCCCAAAAATACCGGCGCGCCCGGCATAGGATGGCGCATCACCACCATGTCCACCTTCATGGCCAGGATATTGTTGACCGTATCGAGCAGGGTTTCCCCCTTTTTGACGCTGCTGCTGCCAGCCGAAAAGTTAATGGTATCGGCCGAAAGGCGCTTTTCGGCCAGCTCAAACGAGAGGCGGGTGCGGGTGGAGTTTTCAAAAAACAAATTGGCAATGGTGATGTCGCGCAGAGAAGGCACTTTTTTGATGGGGCGGTTGATCACCTCCTTGAAATTGTCGGCCGTTTCGAATATCTGCTCGATATCCTCGCGCTCAATGTATTTGATGCCTAGCAAATGTCGGGTACTCAGCGGCATATTGGGGGTCTGTATTTTTTATTGAAAAAAGGGAGTTACAGCAGCAGGAATTTCCCACCTTAGTCCTCCCTGGAAAGCAGATACACCAGGTCATTTCCCCCGGCTTCTTCCAGCTCTACCATGACGCGCTGGGTTTCTACCGTATCCACTTTGATGCCGGTATAGGAAGGCTCAATGGGCAGTTCCCTCTTTCGCCTGCGGTCCACCAGCACCAGCAGCTCTACCGAGTCGGGCCGGCCGTAGGCCAGCATGGCGTCCAGGGCCGCGCGCACGCTGCGGCCGGTATATAGCACATCGTCCACCAGAATAACGCGCCGGTGTTCGATGAGGAAATCGATTTTGGTCTGATTGGGCTGTTTGGGGGTTTCGCGCCGGCGAAAGTCGTCGCGAAAAAAGGTGATGTCCAGCTCGCCGTGCAGCAGCTTTATGCCGGGTACCAGCTCCTGCAGCACCCTGAGGATGCGGCGCGAAAGGTAAATGCCTCTGGGCTGCAGGCCCAGAATAGCCACATCCCGAAAATCGCCATAGGTTTCAATCAGTTGATGGCAAATTCGCTGCAGGGTGATGGGCAATTTTCCCTGAGGAAAAAGATCTAGTTTCTGTGCATCCATATACTGCCGCGCAAGTTAGAGAAGAGCGCGTACAAGTTCAAATGATATTTGGGCATCAGGGGTGGGCAGCTACCCATACTTCCCCATCTTCAAACACTTCCTTTTTCCATATAGGCACCCGCTGCTTGAGCTCGTCGATGGCGAAGCGGCAGGCCTCAAAGGCTGCCGCACGGTGGGCGGCAGCTACCCCTATGATAACGGCAATCTCGCCCACCTGCAGGGTACCAGTGCGGTGGTGGATGGCAATCTGCTGTACCGGCCAGCGGCTGCACGCCTCATCGGCGATTTTCTGCATTTCTTTCACCGCCATTTGCTCGTAAGCCTCAAATTCCAGCCGCAGCACCCGCCTGCCCTGCGTGTGTTCGCGCACGCTTCCGATAAACACATCGATGCCGCCACAGGCGGGGTCACTCACCAGCTCAATCACCTGCTGGGGCAGCAGGGGCATTTCCGTGAGGTAAATCAGGGGCCATACCGAAGAAGATACCGACATATAGGTGGAGTTGGGTATAGATTCACAATCAGCCACCGCTCACCGGCGGGATGAGCACCACCTCATCCGACTCGGAGAGCTGGTAGTCGTGGCCTACGTATTCGCTATTTACAGCCACTTTGAGGCTGTTGAGGCCCTGCAGGGCCGGGTACTGACGCTGAAGCTGCTCCAGCAACTCGCCCACACGGGTGTGGGCAGCAACCCGGTAACGTAGCTTGCGGGCCCCTACAATGTCTTTGGCTATGCCAAAAGCCAGGATGTTCAGTTCCATTCCATAAATTTACATCCATATCGGCAATTCTGAAAAAAATCGCGTATTTTTAAGCAACTTTCACCCCAAATAAGCTAAAATGACACATCCTCCGGTAGCTCCCGTGATGGTACATAAGTGGCGCACCCAACTGGCGGCGGCCGAGCACGACCTGCTGGCCGTAGAAGAACCGCTGGAAATACGCCTCATCTGCACAGAAGGCGAGCAACAACGGGAACAAAAACTGGTAGTGAGCATGCGCACGCCCGGGCATGACGAAGAACTGGCCCTGGGTTTTTTGCTTACCGAGGGCATCATACAGTCGGTGGAGGAGGTGGTGGGGATGCGCCACTGCCAGCAGGTGGAATCCCCCGAAGCACGGGGCAACGTGCTGAAAGTCTATTTGCGTGCGGGCATTTCCCCCGACTGGCAGGCCCTGAGCCGCAATTTTTTCATGTACAGCAGTTGTGGAGTATGTGGCAAACAATCCATTGAGTCGGTGATGCAGAAAGCCTGCGCGCCCCTGTCGGCGGGCCGGCCGCAGGTGCCGCTGGAGTTGATACAGGAACTGCCCGAAAAGCTGCTGCGTTCGCAGCGCATTTTTTCGCATACGGGCGGCCTGCACGCCGCGGCGCTGTTTAGCGCCGGGGGGGAGTTGCTGCTGCTGCGCGAGGACATCGGGCGGCACAACGCCCTGGACAAGCTCATAGGCGCGGGCTGCGCCCGCGCCGGACTGGCCATGCACAGCTGCCTGCTCTTCCTCAGCGGGCGTCTGGGCTTTGAGTTGGTACAAAAAGCCCGCATGGCGGGCATTGCCCTGGTGGCCGCCGTAGGGGCGCCCACCAGCCTGGCTGTACGCCTGGCCCGCGAATCGGGTATGACCCTCATCGGCTTTGTGCGTCCGGGTCGTTGTAATGTTTATACAGGAATAGAACGTTTGATCCAAACCCCCTCATAACATGAAGTTACGTATCCAAGGTAACAGCCTGCGGCTGCGCCTTACCCAAAAAGAAGTACAACGGCTGCAAACTGAAGGCCTGGTGGAAGAACATCTCCACTTTGGACCCGGCCAGAAGATGAGCTATCGCCTGCTCAGCCAGGAGGGCCTCTCACAGGTGCAGGCTTCCTTCGACGGCGCCTGCCTGCAGGTGGCTTTGCCCCAAGACCTGGCCCGCCAATGGACGGAGACCGCGCAGGTGGGCATCAGCCACGAACAGCCGCTCGAAGAGGCCGGCACATTGAGCATCCTCATCGAAAAGGACTTCCGCTGCCTGCACAAACGCCCTGGCGAAGACGAATCAGATCATTACCCACACCCGCTGGAATCCTCCTAACCTGCTGTATCATGCCCAAAGATCAACTATCCACCACCTCTACTCCCCAGGCCCGCGAACTACCGCCGGAGCAGCCCGAACGCCTCAAGATCAAAGCCAGGGCCAGCCTGGCCGGTGGCCTGGCAGCTGTGAAAGCTGCTGCCAACCACGTCTTGCGCGAAATGGGCGTATTCCGCGGAAGCAGCACCCTGATGAAGGTAAACCAGATGCAGGGTTTCGACTGCCCGGGCTGTGCCTGGCCCGACCCCGACGACCACCGCTCCGGCCTGGGCGAGTACTGCGAGAACGGCGCCAAGGCCATCGCCGAGGAAGCTACCCTGCGGCGCGTTACGCCCGATTTTTTTAAACGCTATTCGGTAGAGGAGCTTTCTCGCCAAACCGATCACTGGCTGGGCAGGCGCGGACGCCTCACCCACCCCATGCTGCTCAGGAAAGGAGCCACACATTACGAGCCTGTCAGTTGGGAAGAGGCCTTTGAGCTCATCGCCTCGGAGCTCCATGCCCTGGCTTCTCCCGACGAGGCGGTTTTTTACACCTCTGGCCGCACCAGCAATGAGGCCGCATTTCTCTACCAGCTCTTTGTGCGGCATTTTGGCACCAACAACCTGCCCGACTGCTCCAACATGTGCCATGAGTCCAGCGGGGTGGGCCTTTCCCAGACCCTGGGCATCGGCAAGGGTTCGGTTACCCTGGAAGACCTGCACCAGGCGGAGGTGATCGTAGTAGCAGGCCAAAACCCCGGCACCAACCACCCGCGTATGCTCACGGCCCTGCAAAAGTGCAAGCGCAATGGGGGCAAAATCATCAGCATCAATCCCCTTCCGGAGACGGGGCTGATGCGTTTCCAGCACCCCCAGCACCCCACAGAGCTGCTGGGTGGGGGCACTGCCCTCACCGATGTATTTTTGCAGCTGCGCATCAACTCCGACGTGGCCCTGGCCAAGGCGCTGATGCTACTGATGCTGCAGGCCGAAGAAGAGGCCCCGGGCAGTGTGTTTGACCTCGAATTCATACGGACCCATACGCAGGGCTATGAGGCCCTGATCGAAGACCTTCGCCGGCAGGATTTCCAGCAATTGCTGCAGGCATGCGGCGTGCAGGAAGCTGCCCTGCGCCAGGCCGCTGATTTGCTCATTCGCCACCAGAAGATCATCATTTGCTGGGCCATGGGCCTTACCCAGCACAAAAACGGAGTGGACAATATACGTGAGATGGTGAACCTGCTGCTGCTCAAGGGCAGCATTGGCAAGCCAGGAGCAGGTACCTGCCCCGTGCGGGGCCACAGCAATGTGCAGGGCGACCGCACCATGGGGATTTGGGAGAAACCCAAGCCCGAATTTCTCGACCGCCTGCAGCAGTACTTTGGCTTTGAGCCCCCCCGCCACCATGGCATGAACACCGTCGAAGCCATTGAAGCCATGCATGCGGGCAAGGTGGGGGTATTTTTTGCCATGGGAGGCAATTTCCTTTCAGCCACCCCCGATACCAGCTACACCGCCCGCGGCCTGCGCAACTGCCGGCTCACCGTGCAGGTATCCACCAAGCTCAACCGCAGCCACCTGGTGCACGGGCAGCAGGCCCTCATACTGCCCTGCCTGGGCCGCAGCGAGCGGGACGTGCAAAAAAGCGGACCTCAGTTTGTATCGGTGGAAAACTCCATGGGCGTAGTGCATGCCTCGCGCGGCCACCTCAAGCCGGCTTCCCGCCACCTGCTGAGCGAGCCCGCCATTGTGGCCCGCCTGGCAGCGGCTACCCTGGGTGAGCACTCCAAAGTGGATTGGGCGGCCCTGGCCGACAACTATGACCGCATACGCGAAGCCATTGAGGCCTGTGTGCCCGGCTTTGAAGACTACAACCGGCGGGTGCGCCAGCCCGGAGGGTTTTACCTGCCCAATGGCGCGCGTGAAGGAAAGTTTCACACCTCTACCGGCAAAGCCCACTTCAGTGTGGTGCCCCTGCCCAGGCACAGCCTGCAAGCCGGGGAGTACCTCATGATGACCGTTCGCAGCCACGACCAGTACAACACCACCATCTACGGGCTGGACGACCGCTACCGGGGCATTTTCAATGCCCGAAGGGTGGTGCTCATGAATGAGGCCGACATGCAGACAGCCGGGCTGAAAAGCGCCCAGCTCGTACACCTTTCCAGTAATTACAAGGGAGAACTGCGCCAGGCCCGCAATTTCCGGGTGGTGCCTTTCGATATTCCGGCGGGTTGTGTGGCTACTTATTTTCCCGAAGCCAATGTGCTGGTACCCGTTTATGAAAAAGCAGAGGGCAGCGATACGCCTGCCTCCAAATCCATAGTGGTGCGCATCGCCCCTGTTGAGGGCTGATCAGGCTCCCAGGTACATTTGCACAAACAATAAGGTGTCCATGTAGGCATGGGCCAGCACCAGTATCCACAGCCTTTTCTTGAGCCTGAGGTAGCAAATTCCCAGCACCAGGCCCATGCAGGCCGTTTGTACGATGCCCGTGGGTCCCCAGCTGTAATGCACCAGCCCAAATACGATGGCGCTCAGCATGACGGCCACCACCTTAGCCGTCTTGCTACTTCCCCCCAGCTGTGTCAGCCGATTGATCAAAAAAGCCCGGTAAATTACCTCCTCCCCAAAGGAAGAAACGAGGTAAACGCCCAGCAGGCTCAGCAAAAAGAGGCCGAAGTTATTTCTTAAAAAATCGTAGCCCGACATATCGGCAGTTTGGGGCATGCCGGTAAAGTTGATCATGATGGCTGCTCCCAGCATAAAGCCCGCCATGGCCAGTACAAATACGAGCAGGGACAGCAGCAGGGTTTTCATGCCTGCCCTGAAGGAAAAGGAGCGCATGTGCAAGCCAAAGTCTGCCGGGCTTTCCCTGCGCAACCTCATGCCTGTCCAGATGAGCAGCAGCATGAGCAGGTTGGCCACCCATACGATGGCCTGCTGTTTGAGGCTATTTTCCTCGGCCAGGGGCAACAGCAGCCAGATAAATGCTAAAGGCAGGAGAAATACCAGCAGGATTTCCCCCAGTTGATACAGTTTGTTGGTTTTCAATTGCTGGCCCGTGTAGGAAAGCACACCGGAGGTGGGAGGAGGGTTCATATCAGGGAGTTGAAGGTGGCCATTTATAGCCGGGTTGGCTGCCCGTACAACTGAATATACGGCAAAAAGATGCTCAGGGATGCCCTCCCACCTGGCACACAAAAACACGCTCGCAGGCTGATCCGTAGATCAACCCGCGAGCGTGACAAACAAAGCGAAACCGGTTCTCAGGACAAGCTATTGACGTAGCGGGAAAGCTTGCTTTTGAGGTTGGCGGCTTTATTCTTGTGAATGATGTTGCTCTTGGCCACCTTATCGATGGTGCTTACTACCTGAGGCAGCAGCTCCTGGGCCTCGTTTTTGTCAGTGGTGCTGCGCAGCTTCTTCACCAGCGTGCGCATGGTCACTTTTTTGAAGCGGTTTCTCAGTCTCCGCTTTTCATTTTGCCGGATTCGCTTCTTTGCTGATTTATGATGAGCCATATCAACTAGTCAAAATTTTCTTTTTGTTATTGAGATATACTTCCGTAAACGGCTTGCAAATATACGAATTGCAAATCAAAAGACAAGTTATTTGCGAATGAATCTCTGAATGAACTGCTGTTTGAATTCATTCACCTCATCTTCCGAGCCCAACTCAAATCGCCAGCCTTCGGCATCGCCTTTTTGCTTGTCCAGCACGTCCTGCAATTGGTAGTTGTAGTCGTCGTAATAGTAGGAGAAGGTGCGTACCACTTCTCCACTGATGTGGAAGTAAATCCAGTTTACATCGTCAATTTCCATGTAAATGGTCAGTTCATCGGGCGTTTTTTCACCCGAGGGCGAAATATCCCCAAACTGGTACACCAGCTTGGCGTCAATCTTCTTGTTGATCACATTGCCGTTGATACCGATGAGGCCCAGCTCGCCGTCGTGGTACATGGCGCGTTCATCTTCTTTGTAGTGGAAGTCCACATTGGAGAAGAGTAAGGTATAGGGCAGTTCCTGGGCCAGCTTGATGTCGGAGTACACCATGGCGTTGTTTACACTTTTGAGAAACTTGCGGGTGTTCTTGTCGCTGTCGCCGGGGCCTTTGTCCAGCAGCTCGGAAATGTCAGACAACAAACTGATCTGGTTGAAGTCTATGTCCTTGTTGGAAGTGGTGAGGAAGAAGAAGTTTTCCGCCACCTTGTTGAGCTGCTCTTCGGGTATGACGCCGTTGAAGTCAATGCCTATGAGCAGATCGGTGGTGATTTCACCGGTATTGATATACTCTTTCCAGGAGCCGGCCATTTCCATGCTAAGGGTTTTGGGGGCAAAATCGTAGGGGAAATTCAGGTAGCCCTTGGAGGTGATGGTGTTCTTTTTGTCATCAAAACTCACCGTAGAGCCCTTAAAGGTTTTGCCGGTAATTTTGGCTTCCGACCCGATTTTAAATTCCTGGGTAGCGCGGTCGAGGGTCAGGCCGCCACTGGCCGTAAGGATCTCGAGGTCGTCGTCATCATCCTTGGCCTGCAGGAAGGTGGAGTAAAACAGGCGAATATCCGGCACGAAGTTCAGCCCCACCGTGAGCAGGTCGCCATTGTTGTTTTTCATGTTTTTGGGAATGGGGATGTACACCGAGTCGGGGTTCACCACGGTCTTTTTGAAGGGGAACCAGGCACCTTTAAAGACGGGGTTTTCCGACTCAATTTTCACCTCGCCCCCAAACCTGAGGAAGCGCTCGGAGCCATCCAGCTCGGCAATGCCTTTGAAGAAGATGCGGTCGGTGAGGTAAAACTCCATTTCCTCAGTGATCACCCCCGTAGCGGAGGTAATGGTATCGGAGTTGACTTCTATGTTGTCAAACACAATGTGCTGCTCGCGGTTGTTGACTTTGATGTAGTCGTACTTTCCGGAGCCCTCGTACTCGTGGGCAGAGTAGATGTCCACCGTGGCATCGTATATTTTGTGGTAAATGCTGTCGGCTTTGGTTTTGCTTCCTTTCACCGGCCTGTCGATAACGATGATGGCGTTTTCCAGCTTTTTGATGATGCCGTCGTCATTGATGGTTACTTCCATTTTTTCGGGCGTGATGAGGGCATCAGCTACATAAATATAGGGCACGCCTTCCACCTCAATAGAACGTGTTTCCACATTGTAGTGCGAAGCATTGGCCGCAAAGGTGAGGCTGTCGGCCTGGGGCCCAATGGCCTGGAAGTAGTTGTCTTTCTGGTAATTGTTTACGCCTTTGAGCTCCAGTATTTTCTCATCCTCTTTGTAGTAGCCGCTGGTGAGGGAAGTGCGGTACTGGTGAATGGGGAAGAGGGCCAGGGTAGGCAGTTGCATTTTGGACTCAAAGCTGGTTTCCATGCGGTAGGTATCATAGTTGATGTCCACACTGTCGGCAATGAAGTGGTACAGCCCTTTGTCCTGGGCATCGACAATGGCAAAGCGGGAGTTGGCTGCATCCAGCTCATAGTCGCTGAAGACGATGCTGTCGCCTGTTACTTCGATTTGCCCAATGAGGATACTGCCTTTGCCTACCATGCCTTTTTCGCTCATGGTGAGGGTACCGGTAAAGGACCCGGCCCCTTCAAACATATCGATGGGTTCATCTTTGGAAGTAAGGGCGAGCTTGTCCTCCTTGGTGTACCATTTGTAAATGCCAGAGGCGCATTTCACGGCCGGGAAGCGGGCACCGCGGCGAAAGCCGCGCTCCAGGGCAAAGTTATTGACCACCGCCATGACCGAGTCGAAGTGAAAAATAAAAGAATCGCTTTCCACCACCGTGCCCATGTGTTCGAGCCTGCCGTTGCCGTGCAGGCCGGAGCCATCGAGAATCACCTCGTTGAAAAATCGGCCTTTGCGGTCATATACGTAGTAACCCTCGGGAGGCGTCTCCTGGGTAAAACCCAGGGTGCCATCCTCCATCACCGCCAGGGTCTGCCGGAATTTGGGGAAGATTTCCGAAGAGTAAAATTCTCCGTCAAACTTCAGGCCCGAATTGTCGAAGTAGGAGAGGCTGTCCAGCACAAAGGGATCCACAGAGAAGTACATTTTGTCCTTGGTATAAACGCCTCCCTGTATGGCGGGGTGCGACCAATAGAGGTAGGATCGGGAGTAGCTGTCGAAAACCGGGTAGTGATCGTAATTCTTACGGCCGCTTTTATTGTTGGGGTCATCAATGTGTATGGCCCCGGTAATGCCTTCAAAGACCGTATTGCTCAGTGCAATTTCCAGGGGACTGGGTTCATAGCCCGGCGGAGGGTTGCGCACCAGCACAAAGCGCACCGAGTCGATGGAGTCGCAGTGAATGCGGAAGCCTTCGTAGTCAAATGAGAACTTGTGCTCGTCCTCATTGTAGGAATAGAGGTCAATTTTTCCGGCTTCCACTTTACCCCCAAAGGTGAGGCTGCGATTTTTGCCAATGATTACTTCTCCATCGCGAGGAATCACATACACGTGCTGGGAGTCGCTGAGGGAGAAGTAAGGCACGCCCTTCATTTTAATGGTTTTGCTTTGCATATCCATGATGGCGTGGCTGCCACTGTCCACCTTTGACACCACCTGTATGGCGTCGAAGTCCTTTTTGCCTCTGGCCGCCAGGCTCCATACGAAGAGCTTGGGCAGGGGCGTAATCTCTTTGCTGCGCTTGTCGTAGCGAATGAAGCCAGAGCTTTCCAGGGCAGGCAGGGCCCGTTCAAAGGGAATCTTCTGGTCGTCCATGCGGTAGTTGTCTTTGGCGTAATCGTCCAGTATGCTTTCGACGAAAATGGTGGGTTTATCTTCGGGAGCCTCCCCGGTTCTGGGGTTGTAGCCGTTTTTTACGGCGTAGCGGTAAATGGCGCCTATGGGATTGACCTTCATCACATTCTTGAACTTCGAAAAGCGCGCCTGCCGGTAGTAGTCAAAAGATTCAATGGCAGAGGTTTTGTGCTCCCGGTCGATAAAGGCCGTAAAGTGGAGCTCGTCGGTGTTGAGGTCCCATTTGATGGCTTCGAAATAGAAATAGTATTCGTGAAATGAACTGGTAAAAGGAATGCTGGCATAGGTGCCTTTTTTGGGCTTTTTGAGGGTAACCGTCTGGGTTTCGGCTGTATAAATGAGGTCCATACCGGGGTGGTAGAGGCTGTCCTCGGCCGCAAAGACGGTAGATTCGAGGTTTTTACCAAAGAGAAAATCCTCATCAAATACAAAGGCTTCACCCTGCAGTTTCATGGCGTGCTCCTCGCCCCGCTCTATGTACAGGCGGGCCTTGACGTGCTGTACCACCTGGACGTCCTGGCCATCCCAGCCCCAGTCGTCCTCTCCATTGCCTTCGAAAAAGTCTTCTTCCTCTGTTTCAAAAGCCGACTCTTCGGCCCAGGCCTGGTCTTCGTCCAGCTTTTGTGCGGCCACTTCTTCGGCAATAAACTCGTCAATTTCGGGATCGGCCACGGCGGTGGCTATCCCCCCTTTGATGATGTCGTAGGAAGTGCCCACCTTGCGCCTGCCTTTGAGGGAGAAGCCCCCTTCGTAGCGCACGTTGGGGATGAGGTTGTCAATCACCACGCCTCCTTCGTAACTTCTGAAATAGGGATAGTTGGCCTTGTCGGGGTTTTGGTGGCCCAGGTTGCGGTCTTCAAAGCGGCCCAGCAGGGGCTGGTCAAAGAGGCTCTGGTAGTGAAACTCCACGCTGTCGGCTACTATGGTGCCGTAGTTGAAGGCCAGCTTGTAGTTGCGCAAATTGGCATACACATCATCGGCGCTGAGGCCCACCTTGGTCCAGTCCACCCTGCCTCCCATGCCATAAAAACTCTGGGCAATGAGGTTGAAATAACCCGAAGTACCGTGTATGGTACTGCTGTCGCGGGTAGAAACATAGCTGAGGTCGGTTTGAGAAAACTGCACCACCGGGGCCAGGTAATTCTTTCCATTTTTTTCGCGCTCCATCAACATGAGCTGGGGGTCGGCCTGGCTGGCAAACCAGTGGAAGCGCTTGCGGGAGACGGGTTTGCCCTCGGGCAGGTACTCCAGCAGATTGCGCAGGTAGAGGTTGGTGCGGTCGGGGCTGATGCGGTTGATGCAGGATTCGGTCACTTCCCAGAAGTCGGCCAGGGGAATTTTCACGTAGCCGCTCTGTGCCTGCAGCATCATAAATGCGCGTGTATAGTTCACGATTTCCGGCCCCAGGGCAAAGCGCTTGCCCAGCATGAGGTTCACGTGTTTGATAAATTGCTGCTGCTGCTCTTCTGTCAATAGGCCCGAGCTCCATACCGTGTTGAAGTCCGGGACGATCTCCCTGGCCAGCTGCATGCGTGACTTGCCCAGACGGGTGGCAAATTCCTGCTGGAAAGCCACCGGGTCGGTGGGGAAAGGCTGCTCCTTTTGGGCATGTACCAGATGGAAGGTCAGGCTAAAAATGACGAGCAAACAATGAATTTTAGAAATTACTGCAGGCATGGCAAATCCATATTAATTTCGTGTTTTTTCAAAAAGTAAGGCGGCCCAATCTGCTTCCTTCAGCGCGTGGGCGTGCCGCAGCCCCAGGGCCTGTGCAGATTGCAGCAGGGAGGGGACATCGGTCTGGTAAAAGCCACTGATGAGCAGCTTTCCACCAGCTTTGAGGTGTTGTGCATATACGGGCATGTCTGCCAACAGCACATTTCTGTTGATGTTGGCCAGGATCAGGTCATATTCACCAGGGGGGATGCTGCGGGCATCTCCCTGCCGGATGTCGATGGGCCCGCTACCATTGAGCTGCACATTTTCCCGTGCATTTTCGTAGCTCCAGGGGTCGATGTCTATACCAGTAACAGCCTCTGCCCCCAGCTTAGCGGCCAGTATGGCCAATATGCCGGTGCCGCAGCCCATATCCAGCACGCGGCAACGGCTAAAGTCCAGCTGGCGCATCATGCGTATCATGAGGCGGGTCGTTTCGTGGTGGCCCGTACCAAATGACATTTTGGGATCAATGATGAGGCAATGCTCAAAGCCGGGCCGGGGCTGCCGAAAAGTGGGAATGACCTGGCAAAAGTCGTCCACAAACACAGAAGGATATTGGGCCTCCCATGTGGCATTCCAGTTTTGGGGCGGCAAAAGCTGGGTACGAAAACTTGTGCAATTCACGACTTCAAGCATATTATTCAGACGCTCTTCTTCGAATGACTCCCTGCCGATGCAGGCAATCAGGCCCTGCTCTGTTTCTTCAAAGGCTTCAAAACCTATGGAGGCCAGAAGCGCAATGGCCACCTCTTTCTGGTGTTCGGGCAATTCAATCTGTACTTGTACGTATTCGGCTTTCAATGCTTTCTGTTAGCAGTTGTGCCTGGTTTAACGTAAATATGCCTCAATCGCGTTTGGGTTTGTACTAAAAAAAGTTGGGGTGTTAGTTTCTAATAACTAAAACATAAAGATAAAAAAAAAATCAATCAGCACCTACTAATTGCAGCCTGCCGAGGAGCGGTATTTGGTAAAGCTGATGGTAAAGTGCTCAAAGCCCTTGGTTTCTTCTATATAAATGGTAAAATCGGCAAAGCCCCGCTGGTCGGTAAAGTACCACCAGCCGGGTTCGGTGGCAAAAATGGCCGCCTCCTCCTTGAATACCTTCAGTTTTCCAAACGCTTCCACCTCTTCAATAAAGACGCTGTAGTCGGCCTGGTTTCTGTATTTTTCTACATACACGGCCCCTTTGAGTTCACAGGGGTTGATGGGCTGTACAGCTGTTGCAGGAGGCAGGGCCTCCGGCTGGGCTTGGCGGGGTAGCCCGGCTGTGCTGATCAAACAGCAGCAACACAAAGCAAGAATCCATTGTTTCATATCAATAATAACGAATACAGGCTTACAAGATACATAATTATGGGATTAATAAAGCAGAAAAAGGCCGAAGAAGTCTAACAAAGCTCCCCAAAAAGCAGCGAGGTGGCAGCTCCCGGGCCACCACCTCGCTCACACTGCCATGCAGCATTTCCTATTGTTCTTTTTCTTCCTCAATGATCTTGTTGGGATTTTTGATGCGGGCATTCTGGTCGATACCACTCAGCACTTCAATGTTGATGCCATCGGAGAGGCCAGTTTTGATAAAGCGCTTTTCAAACTCCTGAGGGCTGGTTTCCACCTCCACAAAGACTGAATCGCCTTCGAAGTTGAGCAAGCTTTCGGAAATGGCCAGCACGCTGTCGCGGCGGTCGAGCACGATGTCGGCATTGGCACTGTAATTGGCGCGTATAAACTGCTGCTCCTTCAGCTTCACTGCAGCGCGTATTTCAAACTGTATGGCGCCATTTTCCTCCACACCTTTGGGAGCAATATGCTCCAGGGTAGCATCAAAGGTGGCATTGTCAATGGCCCCTATGGTGAGCAGCAGGTCCATGCCCTGGCGTATTTTCCCCACTTCCGACTCATCCACCTTGCCCTCAAAGATCATTTCGTCCATGTCGGCTATGGTAGCGATGGTGGTGCCATCGTTGAAAGTATTGGCTTCAATCACCGAGTTGCCTTCTTCTACAGGCACTTCCAGCACCATACCGGAGATGGTGGCCCGTATGTTGGTATTGCCGGTTTGGCGGTATTTTTTGGTGGAGCCTTCCTTAATGACTTCCAGGTTGTCCTCGGCAGCCTGCAGCTCTTCGCTGGCAGTTTTCAGCTCGAGCTCGTACTGCCTGAAGGTAGTTTCGGGAATGACGCCCTCTTTGAACAACTGCTCATAGCGCTTGTGTTCGCGCTGGGCATTGTTGAAGGCAATCTGGGCGCGTTTTACGCGGCTTTCGGCATTGTTGAGGGTCACCATATCGGGGATGATGCGCACCGTAGCAATGAGGTCGCCTTTTTTGACTACATCGCCGGCTTCTACATACAGCTTGCTGATGAGCCCGGATACCTGGGGCTTGATTTCAATTTCCTGGCGCGGTACCACCGAGCCGGTAGCCACCGTTTTTTTGACGATATTGGTTACAAAAGGCTGCTCGGTTTCATAAGCTACGGGCTTCTTTTTGGATTTGCTGTACAGATAATACAGGGTACCGCCCCCACAGCCTCCCAGCAGGCCTAAAGTCAGGATAATGATGATTACTCGTTTCATGATTTTTTTTAATTCTCGTGTTGTTTATATCTGTTGTTGTTTGGTTTATTCCGCTCTGAGTGCATCCACCGGCCTGATTTTGAGGGCCCTTCTGGCAGGGATGAGGCCCGCCAATGCTCCGGCCACCATCAGGATAATGAGGGCCTGAATGCCCACATTGAGGTCCACGGTGGGGTTGAGAAACATCATGTCGGAGGAGTCGGCATGTTCTACGAGGTAATCCACCACGCCCAGCACCACCACGCCCCAAAACAGGCCCAGGTAACCGGCTATGGAGGTAAGGGTGAGGGATTCGAGCACAATCTGGCTCACGATATTGAAGGGTTTGGCACCCAGGGCCCGGCGTATGCCAATTTCCTTGGTTCGCTCTTTGATGAGCACCAGCATGATGTTGCTCACGCCTATGACGCCAGCTATGAGGGTAAGGGCCCCCACAAACCAGCTGAGGCCGTTGATGCCGGCAAACAAGCCCTGGATTTTGCCAAATTCCTTGGCCAGGTTGAAGTGGCCAAAGGCACGGGTGTCGTCGGGGGCTACTTTGTGCCTGGCCGCCAGTATGGCCACGGCCTGCTCGTACAGCTCCTCGGCCGAAGCGCTGTTTTTGGCTACCATGGTAAACCAGCTCACCGTGTTGCCGTAGTTGAAGGCCTGCTGAAAGGTGGTAAAGGGCACGTAAATGCGCTCGGTAAAACTCAGGGCCCGCTCACCGGATGCTCTGGTGGAGAATACCCCAATTACCCGGAAATATACCCCGTTGATGCGCACGTACTCGCCTATAGCGGCCTCGTCCTTTTCAAAGAGCAACTCTTTGACCCGCGTGCCAATCACGCATACCTTGCGTTTATCTTCCATGTCGTTTTGGTTGATAAAACGGCCCTGATCAATGAGAATGGTTTCCACCTTTTGCACATCGGGATAGTCGCCCATGACATTGAAGTTGCCGGTGCGCTGCTTGCGCACCACATTGTTGTTGCCCGAAAAACCTCCCAACTGGTTTCGGGGTGTGATAACCCGGGCATCAGCCAGGTTTTGTTTTAGGGCCTCAAAGTCTTCGTTGGTCATGCGGATGTTGCGCCCCGGGGGCAAGCCCTGGTAGGCCTTGCCCGTTCGTTGTCCCCACACAAAGAGGCTGTTTTTGTTCCAGTGGCCCATACCCGACTCCACGCCATTGCGCAGGCCATTGCCGGCCCCCAGCATGATGACGAGCATAAAGATGCCCCAAAATACCCCCAGGGCCGTCAGGGCCGTGCGCAGGGGGTTCTTGATGAGCACCTGTATGATTTCCGTCCATTTGTCGAGGTCAAACATATTTTATTCTGGTTGAGTTTCAATAAAAGGCCTACTCCTCCCTCAGCGCCACAATGGGCCGTATGTTGGCGGCCTTAAGGGCCGGGATGAGTCCGGCCAGCGCCCCACACACCACCAGCAGAATGGTGGCCTGTATGGCAATGCCGAAGTCCACCTCCGGATTGCGGAAGAAATCGGTTCCCTGCATGAGCTTGCCCACCCCTTCCAGCACCACTATGCCCAGTATGAGGCCCGCATAGCCGGCAATGCTGGTAATAAAAATGGACTCCTGCAGAATCAGGCTCACAATGGACCAGGGCGTAGCGCCCAGGGCTTTGCGTATGCCAAATTCGCGGGTGCGCTCTTTCACGATGATCATCATGATGTTGCTCACCCCCACTATGCCCGCCAGTATGGTACCTATGCCAATGATCCAGATAAAAAAGCGGATGCCCAGCATCACGTTGAGGAAGTTCTGGTAATTTTCCACATTGTTGTTGACGTACACCGCCTTGGGGTCTTCCATGGAGAAGTTGTGGCGGCTGGCCAGCCGCCGGTGAATGTCTTGGGTAATCAGCTGGCTTTCCTCCAGGCTGGCATCGCCCACGGTGAGCATCATCTGGTTGACGCGGTTGGCGCCGTTGAAGGTGCGCTGTGCCGTAGAAATGGGCAGGTAAATCAGCTCCGTTTCGCCTTCCTGCCCTTCGTCCCGGAATACCCCCACTACCTTGAAGAGGAGGTTGTTGAGCTTGATGTATTTGCCCAGGGCGGCTTCTTCCTTGAAGAGGGCTTCCTTTACCCGCTCCCCTATGACCACCACCTTGCGAAAGTCCCGCAGGTCTTTCTCATTGATGTAGCGCCCCTCTACCACCAGGGTATTTTCGAGGTACTGGTGGTCGGGGTGCACGGCCCGCACACTGAAGGAGCCGTACTCTTTGCCATAGCTCACCGAAAGGATGCCCGCCGGGTAGAAGCGGGAAGTGATGTACTCCACCCCATCCACCCGCCCGGCAATTTCGTCATAGTCTTCATTGGTGAGCTGTATGCGGCGGCCTACCTGGGTGCCCCGGAAAGGGATGCTGGTTTCACCCGGCCGTATCCAGATGCTGTTGATGGCGTCGTCGGACATCTGGTACTCAGCCCCATTTTGCAGGCCCTTGCCCGCTCCCAGCAGGATGATGAGCATCCATATTCCCCAGGCCACACTCCAGGCCGTGAGGAAGGTACGCAAGGGGTTTTTTGCAATGGTGGTGAATATCTCCTGCCATTTGTCGAAATCAAACATAGAAGAAGGTTAAAGGCTTGGGAAAATGAATACACATGCTACAACTGCTTCCGGCTTGTTTACTTGTTGTCCACCACGGGCTGCTTTTCCAGGCCATAGCTCTCTATCATGCCATCGCGCAGCCTGATCACCCGCTGGGTCATTTCGGAAATGTCCTTCTCGTGAGTAACAATGATGACCGTCTTGCCATTTTTGTTGATGTCCTTTAGCACTTCCATCACTTCATAGGAAGTTTGGGTGTCCAGGGCCCCGGTGGGTTCATCGGCCAGGATCACACTGGGATCCGAAATGAGGGCCCTTGCAATGGCTACGCGCTGCTTTTGGCCACCCGAAAGCTCATTGGGAAGGTGGTGGGCCCAGTCGTACAGCCCCACCTTGTCGAGGTATTCCAGCGCCAGGCGGTTGCGCTTGCGCCTGCTCACTTTCTGGTAGTAGAGCGGCAGGGCCACATTTTCCATGGCATTTTTAAACGAGATGAGGTTGAACGACTGAAATACAAAGCCGATGAATTTGTTGCGGTAAATGGCGGCCCGGGTTTCGTTGAGGTTTTTGATGAGGGTACCATCCAGGTAATATTCGCCCTGATCATAGTTGTCCAGTATGCCCAAAATGTTGAGCAGGGTGGATTTGCCCGAGCCGGATGACCCCATGATGGAAACCAGTTCGCCCTCGGCAATGTCGAGGTCGATGCCTTTGAGTACATGCAGCCGGTTTTTTCCTACCTGGTAGGATTTGTGGATATTGGAAAGCTTGATCATGTTGTGTTGGATAAAAAGGAACTGAGCTTGCCGCAAAATTCCCTACATGATACGTTTCTGCGGCCGAATAGGTAGGCAAAATGGGCAGCTAATACACTTACAGGGAAAAGGAATCGACAAAAAGCCGTTTTTACTCTATGAAATGCAGGCAGTCTCAGGAGGCAAGTTGAGCAAACAGCCAGGCAAACTCTGTGGCAATCTCCCTGCTGCGCCGGGTGTACATGGCGTCTCGTTGCGGGCTTTTGTCGTACTGTCCGGGGTCCTCGTAGGGCAGGGCTACCCGCAGCAGGGCTCCGGGAATATGGGGGCAAGCCTCGTCGGCCTGGGCGCAGGTCATTACGGCGCAAAAGTCTTTTTGGGGATTGGCAGGATGGGTATAGACTTTGGAAAAGGCCGTGATGCCATGGTGGCGGTCGTCAAAGCGGATGCGGTAGAGGGGATTGCTGCCCTCATTGAGCTGGATGACGTGAAAGCCGGCCTGCTCGATGGCCCGGATGGCGTGGGGACCAAAGAGGGTAGCCCGTATGCCACCGGAGTAGGCTCTGAAGTGGTGCAGTCCAAAATAATGGGCCAGGGTTTGGCTCCACACCTGCCCCAGGTGGCTGCGGCGGGAGTTGTGGCTGCAAATAAATATGAGCTCGGCAGCATGACCTCCGGCCCTGCGCTGGCGGATAAACTCAGCTATTTTGAGCAGTTCCTGCTCCCGCTCAGGCGGGAGGACGGGCATTTCCTTCAGCAGTTGGGCAATATAGGCTTGCAGTTTGGGGTACATGGTCAACAGAATTCCAGGGCAAATTTAATCAATTATTGCTATCTTGCAGAGCAGGCCGGGGCAGATCTTCGAGTATTTCCGGCTGCAGCAAGTGCAACTCATACCCTCAACATCCTTGAATTGAAAGTAGCAATTGTAACCGGTGCAGGCACAGGCATAGGCAAGGCCAGTAGCCTGGCGCTGCTGGAGCACGGCTATGCCGTGATGCTGTGCGGCCGCCGCAAGGCGCCGCTGGAGGCCGTACAGGCACAGGCCCGTAGGCTGCCGGGGCAGGCTGCCGTATTTGCAGCCGATGTAAGCCGGCCGGCCGATGTGGAAGCTTTGTTTGCCCACACCCGCTCCACCTTCGGGCGGCTGGACCTCTTGTTCAATAATGCCGGCATAGGAGCCCCGGCCGTACCCTTCGACCAGCTGGAGCCGGCCCAGTGGCAGCAGGTGATCGACATCAACCTGACGGGCGCATTTTTATGCGCCCAGGCAGCTTTTCGCACCTTCAAAAACCAGCAGCCTCAGGGCGGCCGCATCATCAACAATGGTTCCATCTCGGCTCATGCCCCGCGCCCGCACTCGGCTCCCTATACTGCCAGCAAGCACGCCATCACCGGCCTCACCAAATCCATTGCCCTGGACGGGCGCCCCTACCGCATTGCCTGCAGCCAGATCGATATCGGCAATGCAGCCACGCCCATGACCAGCCGCATGCAGCAGGGTGTGCCCCAGGCCGACGGCTCCGTGAAAGCTGAGCCCACCATGGACGTGACCCACGTGGCACGCATGGTGGTGAGCATAGCGGAGCTGCCCCTGGAGGCCAATATTCCCTTTATGACCATCATGGCCACCAATATGCCCTACATCGGGCGCGGCTAAACCTGACATACCTCACAAGCTGAAGCAAAACTATTAACCATTTCCAAACTATGAATTTTGATTATACCCCCAAAGTAAACATGCTGCTCGATAAGCTGGGAAAATTTATGGAAACCCACATTTATCCCTTTGAGCAGGAATATTCGCACTGGGTAGAACAGCCGGAAAATGCCTGGCAGGTACACCCCAGTATGGAAAAACTCAAAGCTGCTGCCCGTGAGGCGGGCCTGTGGAATTTGTTTTTGCCCGAAGAGTATGGTGAGCTGAGCCCCGGCCTCACCAACCTGGAGTATGCCCCCCTGGCGGAGATGATGGGACGGGTGCCCTGGTCTTCAGAGGTGTTTAACTGCAACGCTCCCGATACGGGCAACATGGAGGTACTGGCCAAATACGGCACCCCCGAGCAACAAGCGCGCTGGCTCAGGCCGCTGATGGAGGGCAAAATCCGCTCGGCTTTCCTCATGACGGAGCCGGAGGTGGCTTCCTCCGACGCCACCAACATCCGCACCTCCATTGTGCGGGATGGAGACGAGTACGTCATCAACGGGCGCAAGTGGTGGAGCTCTGGTGCCATGCACCCCCACTGCGAAGTGTATATCGTGATGGGAAAAACCGACCCGCATGCGCCGCGCCATTCCCAGCAGAGCATGATCATCGTGCCGGCCCGTACAGCGGGTGTAGAGGTCATACGCCCGCTTTCGGTATTTGGCACCTACGATTCTCCCTTTGGCCATGCCGAAGTAAACCTGAACAATGTGCGGGTGCCCGCCAGTAACCTGCTGCTGGGCGAAGGCAGGGGCTTCGAAATTGCCCAGGGACGCCTGGGGCCCGGCCGTATCCACCACTGTATGCGCCTGGTGGGCATGGCCCAGCGGGCCCTGGAGCTGATGTGCCAGCGGGTGGCATCCCGCACGGCCTTCGGCCGCAAGATCAGCGATTTCAGCAGCATACGGCAGGACATTGCCCGGTCCAGGTGTGAAATTGAGCAGGCACGCCTGCTTACCCTCTCTGCTGCCGACAAAATCGACAGATATGGCATCAAAGGGGCCAAAGACCTCATTGCCATGATCAAGATCGTGGCCCCCAGCATGACTCAGCGCGTCACCGACCGCGCCATGCAGGCCTTTGGCGGCATGGGCCTCAGCGGCGACACCCCCCTGGCAAGCTTCTTTGCCGCAGCACGCGTCATTCGCCTGGCCGACGGCCCCGACGAAGTGCACATGTACCAGCTGGGTAGAAATACGGTGAAGCAATACCTGCAGCAGGCCGACCTGGCCGTATAAACCAGACACAGCCCCGGGCCTGGGGCCCGGGGCTGCCTGTTGTCAGTTACGGTATGTGCTTATTTTTTGGCAGATTTTTCCTCAGATTTTTCCTCAGGGGCTTCGGCCTCCTTCTTCGCTGTCACGGCCGTCTGTTCGCCTGCATCTTCGGCTGTTTCTGCATGGGCTTCGGCCCCTTCATCGTCGGCTTCCTTCTCCGGCATGCTGAGGTCCACTTCAAAATCAGTCAGAATTTTGTACCAGCTCAGCAGCTTTTTCACATTGGAGGGATATACCCGCTCGCGGTCGTAGTTGGGCAGTACTTCACCCAGAAAGTTCATCAACTCATCGCGCGAGCTTTTTTTGGTTACGGGTAGTTCCTGTCCGTACTTTTCGCGTATGCGCTGAAACACCATTGGCAGGGCTTCGCTTTCATCATCGGTGTAGATGCTGATGTCGGCAATTTTGGATACCAGCATGTTGCCCTTTACCAGCTGGCGTTTGGGCTTTTCTGCGAGGCTCTCCACTACAATGGCTTTGTCGTCCGCCTTGACGATACGGTACAAGCCCGGGCTTCCGGTGAGCGCAACTACGTCTTTGATTTCTATGCTCATAATCAGTAAGTCTTTGGTATGCTTAAGCTCTATTAATAAAAATAAGGTGTATGAATACCTTTGCGGGCCGAAGATGCAAAATACGGCAGAAAAAAAACAAATGAAAGCCTCCTTTTTTGGGCACAGGCTTTGCACATATACTTAATTCAACGAGATTTGTGAAAAATGGGGTTGTCATAATGGCATTATGGCAGCAAAAAACAGCATATACGACAAGATGGCATTTTTTTATACGGAGAATGACAGTTTGTTTGAAGCGGACTATCCGCTTTTTCCAAACCAGGAAGAAAAAAAACTGATAGAGGAGGAGTTGCCGGAGGAGATCGGCATCCTCACCCTGCAAAACACCGTTTTGTTTCCGGGTGTGGTCATGCCCATCACGGCGGTGCGCGACAAAGCCATCCGGCTGGTGAAGGAGGCCTACAATAGTCCGGGGCGGCTCATAGGAGTGATTGCCCAGCGCAATATAAACATAGAGCATCCCAAGCAGGAGGACCTCTTTACCTGCGGTACGCTGGCGCGCATCCTCAAGATGATCCGCATGCCCGACGGCAGCCTCACCATTGTGCTGCAGGGCAGGAGCAAGTTTGAAGTAGTGGCCTGGACGCAGGAAGAGCCTTTTTGCAAAGCAAAAATCAAAAAGCGGACCGAGCACTACCCTTCGGAGGAAGAAGCCAGAGCCCTGATGTACAACCTCAAGGAGGAGGCCTTCCAGATCATAGACCTTTCGCCCAATATTCCTTCCGAGGCAAAAATTGCCCTGGAAAATATTGAAAGCCTGAGCTTTCTCATCCACTTTATCGCTTCCAACCTCAGCCTGGATGTAGCCGAGAAGCAAAACATACTGGAACTGGACTCCCTCAAGGAGAAGGGGGAGCTGGTGCTGCAGTATTTGAGCAATGAGCTGAAAATACTGGAGCTGAGCGAGGAAATACAGGAGAAGGTGAAAACCGACATGGACCAGCAGCAGCGGGAGTACATACTGCGGCAGCAGATACGGGCCATACAGGATGAGCTGGGTGAAAACACCTTTGAATCGGAGCTGGAAGAACTGCGCGCCCGGGCCAGTAAGAAAAAGTGGCCCGAGGAGGTGCAAAAAGCATTTGACAAAGAGCTCAACCGCCTTTCGCGCCTCAACCCCGCCATGCCCGACTACGGGGTAGTGATGAACTACATCGAATGGCTGCTGGACCTGCCCTGGCAGGAATATACTACCGACAAATTTGACTTCAGCCGGGTACAACGCATACTGGATGAAGACCATTACGGGCTGGAAAAGGTGAAAGAGCGCATACTGGAGTACCTGGCTGTACTCAAGCTCAAGGCCGACAAAAAGGCCCCCATTATCTGCTTTTACGGCCCGCCCGGCGTAGGAAAAACCTCCCTGGGCAAATCCATTGCCCGGGCCCTGGGCAGGGAGTTTGTACGCATTTCGCTGGGCGGCACCCACGACGAAGCCGAAATTCGCGGCCACAGGCGCACCTACATAGGCGCCCTGCCGGGGCGCATTATACAGGGCCTCAAAAAAGTAGGCACCAGCAACCCGGTCTTTATGCTGGATGAAATCGACAAGGTGGGCAATGACTTCCGCGGCGACCCGGCCTCGGCCCTGCTCGAGGTACTCGACCCAGAGCAAAACAACACCTTCCGCGACAACTTCCTCGAAGTGGAGTACGACCTTTCGCGGGTGATGTTCATCGCCACGGCCAATACCCTTTCCACCATTCACCCCGCCCTGAGAGACCGGCTGGAAATTATTGAAATCAACGGCTACTCCCTGGAGGAAAAAATGGAAATTGCCCGCAGGCACCTCATCCCCAAAGTGCGCAAAGACCACGGCCTCAAGGCTTCCAACATCAAAATAAAGGATGATGCCCTGAAAATGATCATCCAAAACTACACCCGCGAGTCGGGTGTGCGGGGGCTGCACCAAAAGCTGGCCGCCCTGTGCCGCTCGGTGGCCAAAGAAATTGTGCTGCACCAGCGCAAACAACTCACCATTTCGCCCCGCAACCTGCAGCAATTCCTGGGCGTGCCCCGCTATGAAAACGAAATGTACCGCTCGGTGGATGTGCCTGGTGTGGCCGTAGGCCTGGCCTGGACTTCAGTGGGTGGAGAAATTCTCTTTATAGAGTCTATCCTCACCCACGGAAGAGGACGCCTCAGCCTCACGGGGCAGTTGGGCGATGTGATGAAGGAATCGGCTCAGCTGGCCTATACCTACCTCAAGTCCAACTGCGAACTGTGGAACATCCCCTACGAGGTGTTTGACCATTGGGACGTGCACCTGCACATCCCGGCCGGAGCCATTCCCAAAGACGGCCCCTCGGCCGGTATCACCATGCTCACTTCCCTGGCTTCGCTTTTTACCCAGCGGCTGGTAAAACCCGCCCTGGCCATGACCGGAGAGATTACCCTCAGGGGCAAGGTGCTGCCGGTAGGAGGCATCAAAGAAAAGGTGCTGGCCGCCGCTCGCGCCGGTATTGAAACCATCATCATGTGCAGGGAAAACAAAAAAGATGTGGAGGAAATTAAACAGGATTACATCAAACACCTCAAAATCATCTATGTGGACCGCATGACCGAGGTGCTGGACCACGCCCTGGAGCCACAACCCGTAAAAAATGCCCGCAATTTGCTGCCCGAAAGCAAGCGCGAAAACCAGCCCGAAAAAGCAGGCTGGGTCTCCTGAGAGCAGGGGCATTGGATCTGGGGTAGGGGCATTGGATCTGGGGTAGGGGCATTGGATCTGGGGTAGGGGCATTGGATCTGGGGTAGGTAGAGACATTGGTAGGGGGTGGTAGAGTAGAGACATTGGATCCAATGTCTCTACTCAGTCCAGATTGGAAAAGATCAGGTCCAGTATGCGCAGCAAATGGTCATAGTCCTCTTTGGTAAGCTCGCCCCATCCTTTTTCCTGCATTTCGAGCACCACCGGCAGCAACTCTATCACTTTCTCCTGCCCGTCATCTGTCAAAAACACATTGAATCGCCGGCGGTCATTTTCATCCATCACTCGCATTACCAGGTTCTTTTTACACAGCAAATCAATGATGCGCGTCACCGTGGGCGCATCTTTGTAGGTCTTTTCGGCTATCTCATACTGGCTCAGGCCCGGTTCCTTTTTCAGTGCATTGATTATCACCCATTGGTCAACCGTGATGCCAGCATTGATCGCATTAAACTTGCGTTGAAGTTTTTGCTTGATTTTTTTCGATGTGCGTTCAATAAAGAACCCATACCGAACGGGATAATGTGGATGAACTTTCTTTTGCATTGGAGACGGAACTTTCAACTGTTTTTTGCGAAATTAGAAAAAATGTAGGAGTTTAACACTTCGTGTACGAAGAAAATAACGCATAAATTACTGCTGTAGTAAGAATTAAGTGCGTTTCTCAACAAATTTTCATTTTTTCTATCTCATAGTATGTGTACGAATCATATTTTCCCCATCTGTATGTTGCTCAGCCTGTTGCTTGGTGCCTGCCAGCCCGGGCAGCAGCAGCCCTCCAGCCAGGACGAGCAAATGATTGCTGCAATTTTTGAGGAATCCCTCGAACATGGACAGGCCTACTCCAACCTGGAGCAGTTGTGCAAACAAATAGGCGGCCGCCTCAGTGGGTCGGTGCAGGCAGCCCGGGCCGTGACCTACACCCGCGAGCTGATGGAGGCGCTGGAACTGGACCGGGTGTTTTTGCAGGAGGTGATGGTGCCCCACTGGGAACGTGGCCCGGCAGAGGTGGCCGAAGTGTACCCCAAGGATGCCCCTCCCCACCGCCTGGCTGTCTGTGCCCTGGGCGGCTCGGTGGGCACCAACGGCCCCCTGCGGGCTCAGGTAGTAGAAGTCAAAGATTTTGAGCAGCTTTCCAGCCTGGGGCGCGAACAGATAGCTGGCAAGTTTGTGTTTTACAACCGCTCCATGCGGGCGCAGTTTATCCAGACCTTCCGGGCTTATGGCAGCGCCGTCAACCAACGCACGCAAGGTGCCATGGAAGCGGCCAAATACGGGGCTGTGGGCTCCATTGTGCGCTCCATGACCCAAACCATAGACGACTACCCCCATACGGGCGCCATGCGCTACGACGAGCAGCTGCCCAAAATTCCCGCGGCAGCCATCAGCACCCAGGCTGCGGAATGGCTGAGCATCCAGCTTCAAAGCCAGCCTGAGCTGGAGCTCATGCTGGAAATGCATTGCCAGACCCTGCCCGATACCCTTTCGCACAATGTGGTGGGCGAAATACGCGGCAGCGAGTTTCCCGATGAAATCATACTCGTAGGGGGCCACCTCGACTCCTGGGACCTGGGCGAAGGCGCCCACGACGACGGGGCCGGCTGTGTGCAGGCCATAGAGGTGCTGCGCATTTTTCAGGCCCTGGGCATCAGGCCCAAACGTACCCTCAGGGCGGTGATGTTTATGAATGAAGAAAATGGCCTGCGCGGGGGCCGCAAGTATGCCGAACTGGCCAAAGAACTGGGCGAACACCACATCGCCGCCATTGAGTCGGACCGCGGAGGCTTTACCCCGCGGGGATTTACCATACAGGCCGAAGGTACGGCTCTGAAGCACATTCAGCAGTGGCAGCCCCTGCTGGCGCCCTACGGCGGGCGCGAGCTGGTAAAAGGCGGCGGCGGAGCCGATATTGGCCCCCTCAGGGAGCAGGGCACCCTGCTCATCGGCTATTCTCCCGACTCCCAGCGCTATTTCGACTACCACCACGCCGCTACCGACCGCTTCGAAAATGTCAACCGCCGCGAGCTGCAAATGGGCGCTGCTATGATCGCTTCCCTGGTGTATCTGATCGACCAGTACGGGCTGAAGTGAGCGGGGAGCTTTGGATTAGCCGTTTAGCGCACAGAGCGCACCAGGCCAATTGGGGCAAAGTTTGATGAAAGTGTCAGCCACCTGGCAGGTATCCCCTTTGCGCCGCCAGGCGCAAAAAGGCAATGGCTCTTTCATGTATTGACCATTACCTATAACCTGACCTTTACAAACAACCCCCATTTTTATACACGAATATACCATTTTATAACATTCAAATATCCAGGGCATGGCTTTTGTGCGCTATCAGATCGCAAGCCAAGTATGATACTCACCTATTTTTTGAGCGATCCTAAATAATTATGAATAGAAAGCAGAATTCTTTTCTTTCATCAATACCTGCTTTCCTCGTATTATTTTGCTAATAAAAAAACATCATGCTTAAAAATTCATTCAATTTATCAATTACCCTCTTGCTGCTCCTGGGCGGGCTTTGGAGCTGTGAAGAGGTTACTGACTGCTTAAATGGCAACTATCAAAACCTGGAAGTAGTAGAAAATACCTATACCGGGAGAATTGAGGTAACCTCCCGGGAAAGTGATCCAGGAGGAGACTTTTACGGCAATGGGGACTC
This sequence comes from Bacteroidota bacterium, assembly GCA_003696835.1. Classification (GTDB taxonomy): domain Bacteria; phylum Bacteroidota; class Bacteroidia; order J057; family J057; genus J057. The sequence continues at coordinate 524 of RFHT01000353.1, read as the reverse complement.
AGGCACTTATTCATTTGCCTGGGTCAATTCGCATCCAACAGCAGATGTGAATTTTGATATTACGACGCCGACTGGTTCGGTACAGATGATCATCAAGGATTGCCAAGGAGTAGAAGTACTCAATCAAACCCGTTCTGCCGGAGGAAATGATACCTTTTCCGGAGTTACCCGGAGAGGTTCTGCAGGTACCTGGCTAGTAAGCCTGATTTTCACAGATTTTGACGGGGATGGTAGCTATTCCCTTAGCCCGGGAGACTAACACTTTTGTTATGCCTTGCCATCTGGCCGTACCTGCCTGCCTGGGTGCAGGACTTAGCCCGGCGGCAAGCATACAGCAAACGGGCCGGTGCTTTGTAAGCACCGGTCCGTTTCAATTCATCCAAAATCAAGTATTTCTGTTTAGCCGGGGTTGAACGGCGTATTCGACCTGGCCAAGGGCGTGTTCGAGTTTTTCAAAGATATGGGGGATGTCATCCATGCGGGCGGTGCCCACCGACAAGCGGAACCAGGGCATGGGCGGGGTG
>RFHT01000039.1 GCA_003696835.1 Bacteroidota bacterium | reverse complement strand
CCTCTATGAAGCAGGCCAGAGCTACTCCGGAAATGCCTCTCCCGCATGCGCGCTGCTGCCGGTACGGCCAGCGGCAGGTAAGATATGGCAGTATTTGCAAGCAATACCGAATGGCTCCACCCATGTAAGATATGGCAGCCAGGGGCGCCTTTTTTTTTGAAACCCAAAGCAGAGGATGAAGCATAATTTACTGAAATTCAGATGATTGCATTTTTAACCCAAGCGCCTCCCCCCTCAAATAGGCATATTTCTCCGTAAATAACTTGCAATAATTCAATTAAAAATGTATATATTACATTCAGTGGCATATATTTTGTCATAAATTTACTATATTTGCGTATGTTATATTATTGTAATAGATGCACTCATTATATCATCAACAGACTGCAATTCCCCCCGCAAAGGCTGGTACCACCGGCACTTTCCCTTCTGTGCTTCACCTTCAACACTTCCAATTCATCATGAACAGAACCGCATACCTTGCACATGCTTTGCTCTTAATGTGCTTGATGAGTATGATCCCCCCGGGTATGCAGGCCCAGGAGTTGGGTGTGAAGGGGAAGGTATTTGTGGACCACAACGGCAATGCCCTCATGGACGGGGCCGACTACGGTCACCCCGTCATACGGGTGCATCTGTACCTGGACACAAATGATAACGGCCGGCAGGACGGGGCGGACCGCCTGCTGGCAACGCAGCAAAGCGGCCCCGGCGGTTGGTTTGAACTCACCCACAGCGGGCAGGGGCTGGCTGGTCACAAGCTTCTGTTGGCACCCGATTCAGCCGACCTGCCTCCTTCGGCGCGTATCAGTACACCGGTGGTTGTTTTTCCAGCCGATTCTGTTCCGGAGCAGGTACAAATCGGTTTTCAGGGGCAGGCAGTGCTGTGCTATGCCATAGGCGATGGCTCCAGTCCCGATAAACTGATGATGGTCAACCGGATATCCGGCATTCAGCAGCCATTTATTGGCGGGCTGGGCACCCGCTACGTAGAGTCCATGGCGGTGAGCCCCGGCGGCAAGTCTATCTTTGCCGTCAACAAAGAGAAGCTCGGCAAAATCGACATGAAGACGGGCGACTTCAGGCCGCTGCCCGACACCCTGGGCACGGGCAGGGGCAGCGAAGGCATACACCATTTTCAGGATGCCGACGCCCTGGCTTTCGACCCCTTTTCGGGCAGGCTGTACGCCACTGAGCGCAGGGCCTTTAAGCGCGACTTACTGTTTCAGCTGGATACCCTCAGCGGCAAAATTGTGAAGGATGCCTTTGGACCAGGGCAAGACTACGTGCTGCTGGAAGGCAAAAATGTACAGGCCGAAATGGACGGGCTGGCTATCAGCCCCCTGAACGGCAAAATGTATGGCATCAACAACTTCAGCAATGTTACTTATTACGACTTTTTGGTAGAAATAGACAAACACACCGGTGCTACCCGGGTGATAGACACCATCAAGCTGGAGGGAAAATACCTGCACGACATCGAAGGCCTGGGCTTCAGCAATGATGGTGAGCTGGTGGCCTCTACCGGCACCAGTGCAGCCGAAGGCCACACCAACCGGCTGTTTTCCATCGACCTGCGCGATGCCTCTGCCCGGCTGTTTTCGGCCCTTGAACTCTCAAGCGACTATGAGTCCTGCGACTGCCTCACCAGTGCGCCCAACCGCATCAGGGGCAAGGTATTTGAGGACTTGAATGAAAACCACCTGCAGGATTCCGATGAAACCGGGTTGGAAGGCATTGGCATATACGTTTACAAAGACAACGGTGACCGCAAAATTGGACGGGGAGACATACTGCTGGACTCCCTCAAAACGGGTAAAGATGGCCACTACGAATGGGTGGTTGCTGCCAGCCTCAACTTTTTGCTCGAACTGAACATGAAAGACCTGCCCGCGGGATACGAGTACATGGGCCCACGCCACCATTATGTCGGTATGGCTGGCAGCATAGGCGGAGAGCTGGCAGCCAACAAAGACTTTGGGGTGGCGCATGGCAGCTACCTCAGGGAGTGGTTTAGCTTCAGCGAGGAAAAAAATCCCGTCAAAAACATGCTGGCCTCCAATGCCCCGGTGGGCAGGGGCCTGGTGGTAGAGACGGAAGAGTTTTCGGGCCAGACCAAAACCGTAGAGCCCCAGGGTTTCACACCTGTGGGCACGGTGGCGGGAGCCGTGGCCCTGGCCGGTGCATCAGACGAAATGCGCAAGCGCGCTGCTAAGCCCGTGCTGCTGCAGCGAATGAGTATGAAAGACGGCGATGTGGTGGGTGTCAGGCTCAAGCACATCGACAAGGACGCCCTGCCGCTTTCGGCTGCAAAGGAAGGCCAGGACTTTGTGGAGCTGCGCCTGCCCGGTATGGTGGGGCCTGCCATTACTTCCCGCCTGCTCTCCCACCTGGCAACCCCCCGCCTCATCAGGCTGAAAAACACCAGCCTGAAACCGGGACTGTACTACCTGCAGGTATTCAACCGCAAGGTGGTGTGCATGAAAAAGATTTTGGTGGAATAACTGAGATTTATCGCTATTGAATCAACGTGAAATACGAGCAAGGCCCCCTGTGGGGCCTTTTTCTGTATGGAGATACGGCCTAATTCCTGCATGCTTTTGCCACGAAGAGCAGGAATTTCACGAAAAAAATTACTCCTTTACTCCCCTCCCCCAAAAAATCAACGAAAATCAGTCCGCTCAACCCCATCAGGGGTTTCATCCCAGGGTTTAAATGCAGGGAAAAGGAAAACCCTGATTCTTTATGATGAATACGATTAGATTATTCCCCCAACAAACATTCCCCCAACTGGTCTTCGTGCTCTTCTTCGTGTTCTACATGCCCTTCGTGGCTAACCCAACCAATCCCAAACTTTGCCCCGGTCGGCCGGGGTGCCCTGCGGCGGCTGCGCGGTAGTGGTCAAAGAGTTTCGCGGCTTCCACCTCCGCTGGGTAAGGCGCCTCATTACCATCACCATTGAGCCCTGGACCTCCCGCCAGCGCATCATCCGCAAGGTGGTGTGGGTACTCGAATGGGTGCCCGTGCAGATGATCAAGACCATAACCGTAAAATGCTGCAGTGAAGGCAAAAGCAAGACCCATATTGAAAAGAAGGTGATTGTGGACCGTGAGCTCCAGAATTTCTGGCGACACTACTGCTGATCAGTAGCAGCAACAGCATGCCGGACAGCTTCAGCCGAAGCTGCTCCGGTTTTTTTTCTTTTTGGGGGGGTCAGCGCTTTATCCATCGCCTGTACTGCTTTCCCAACTGAAGCAGGTACAGCCCCGGGCTGAGTGCAGATACGTCCAGCTGCAAACTGGCTCCCGTTGCGTACCGGGCCATCAGCACCTTTCCCCTCAGGTCCAGAATGCGCAGCATTGCAGGGGTAGTTGAAGGGGGAAGCTGTACATGCAAAAAGGTATGAGCAGGATTGGGGAAAATGCGGAGGCCAGGGTCTGCAAGGGCTGCTGCAGTGGGGGTCGCATTCATTTGCTCAAACAGCAACAGGCCCCCGCTGTAATTGCCCACCAACAGCCACTGGCGGTTTGCAGCTCTCAGCAGCGCAGGGGCTGAACGGCTGCCGGGGTGCAGCCCCCCCAGGCTGGTGCTTGCCAGCTCAAAATCTCCCTGGAGGGAGTCGATGCCAGTGTAGTGAAAAATGCGGCCCGCGGCCGAACCCACGTACAACTCCCAGTGGCCGTCCACCTCAAAAAAGTGGGGCGTGCTGTAGCCGGGGAGGAAGGCTCCTTCGCTCACCTGCACATTTCCCAGCTGGGTGGTGGCCAGGGTAAAGCGGGGCTGGGCTGGGCTGCCACTGTTGGGAAAAAAATGGAGCTTACCGTTTTTTTCACCCACTACCAGGTCAATGAGGCCGTCGCGGTTGAGGTCCACCAGCTGGGGGGCGGCGAAGTCGCCCACATCGATTTGGGCGTAGTGGGCGTCGCGCAGTTCAAAGAGCGGCTCAGCCGGGTTGGAAGACACGTTTTCCAGCAGGGCCAGGCGGCCGTTGGCCAACCCCAGCAGCAGGTCGGGGTCGCCGTCGGCGTCCAGGTCGGCCAGGGCCGGGTGTACACCCGGCCCGAGCTCATAGCGCGACAAGCCCGCCCAGTCGCGGCTTTTGAGCTCAAAAGCCGGGGCTTCAGCTGTACCAGTATGTTGCAGCAAGGCCAGGCGCCCCAGGTAGGTGCTGCGGGGAAAGTCGCTGCCGTCGTAGTAGCCATAATTGCCCACAATGAGGTCCGGCAGTCCGTCGGCATTCACATCGGCCAGCAGGGGAGAGGCTCCTTCGCCCACGTCCAGCATTTGCTGCTGAAACAAATCCCGCTGCCGCAATACAAAAGCGGGGCTGTCGCTGCGGGCGGTATTTTCGTAATACCACACACTGCGAAAGTTTTCCGACACATTCAGGCCGTTGGGACTCACCAGCAGGTCGGTGGCGCCGTCCTGGTTGACATCTACCGAAAAGGCCGCCGGGAAAATGGGCAGGTTAATGGCCTGCTGTATGCCCGGAAAATGGGGGTCCTGGGCCACAAAAACGGCCGAGTCGGGCCTGCCGCCATTGAGCAGCAGCACCATATTGGGAAAGGAGATGTCGCCCAGCAACAGCTCGGGCAGCCCATCGGCATTTAGCTCAAGGGTGAGCAGGGTGGAGCCTGCATGCCGGCCATTGCGCGAGGCACAGTTGCCCAGCAGCACGTCGTTGGAGACGGCGTTTTCCTGGAAGCGCCCCCAGCAGTCGGTGGCCAGGGTGAAGTGCAGGCTGTCGGCGGCGCCCTGCCGCAGGTGCAGCTGCACCTGCGAGCCGGCCGGGTCAAACACCAGCACATCTATCAGGCCGTCGCCGTCCACATCGGCGATGGCGGGCAGGTCGCGGGGGGGCGTTTGCAGCAGCCGCAGGCTGCCGTTCTGGTGGCTCATTAGCTGAAAAGCCATGCGCCGGAAGCGCACCCCGCCCTGGGCAGGAGTCACTTGCCGGTAAACGCCTATGCCCTGGCCCTCATTGGTGAAGAGGTCCATGAGGCCATCGCCGTTGTAGTCGCGCAGCAATACCCAGTTGGCCAGCGCAGGAAAGTCGGCTATTCGCTGGGGCGCATAGACATAAGCAAAGGTATCGGCCCGGGGCCGAAAGAGCAGGGGCAGCAGGCGGTTGCCCGAGCGGTCGAAGGCCAGCACGTCCTGCCAGCCGTCGCCGTCTATGTCCATGGCCGAAAACTGGGCAAAGTTGAGCCCCCCAGCCCAGGCCAGGTCCAGCACCTGGCCGCCGGCCCTTAGCGGAATGCTTTGGCTGGGCGAAAAAACCGCCTGACCCACGGCCGGCCGGCAGGGCATTATTCCCCCCAAAACACACAAAAGGCCATATAAAAGCATGGTTTTCTGTAGCTTCATCCGGCTATATTTGTCATTGTATGAATCCATAAACATTCACCCATAAAGTCCCGCAAGATACAGGGCTTTTATTTCAAATATATCTGTATCTTTGAGAATGAAATTCCCCATTGGCATACAAACCTTCCACGAAATTCGAAAAGGGGGATACCTGTACGTCGATAAAACGCCCCACATCCATCGCCTCATCCATTCAGGCAAGTATTTTTTCCTGTCCCGGCCCCGGCGCTTCGGCAAGTCGCTCTTGCTTTCTACCCTGGAAGACCTATATGCAGGCAGGAAAGAGCTATTTGAGGGATTGTGGATAGAAAAACACTGGGACTGGAGTCAAAGCAGGAAGGTGATCCACCTCAAATTTAGCAGCCAGGGTATGCGCACCCTGGGTACAGCCGAAGCCATAGATGCCATGTTGGAGGAGGAGGCCCAACGCCTGGGGGTACGGCTTGAGCGGAAAAAAGGATACGATGTACGCTTCCGGGAGTTGATCGAAAAGGCCAGCGACGGTCAGAAGGTGGTATTGCTCATTGATGAATACGATAAACCCATTATTGATTTTCTGGATGAATTGCCTCGTGCAAAGGAGAACCGCGAGATACTGAAAAATTTCTACTCTGTGCTCAAAGACAGCGACCCCTACCTTGAACTGGCCTTCATTACGGGTGTGAGCCGTTTTGCCAAAACCAGCATTTTTTCAGACCTGAACAACCTCATCAACCTGAGTATGCATCCCCTTGCTCTGGAGTTGCTGGGCATTAGTAGGGAGGAGCTTGAACAGTACCTGGGCAAAAAGCTGCAGGCCCTGGCCAGTGAGCAGGGCCTGAGTACCCAGGAACTGAGGCAGCAAATAGAAGCGTGGTACAACGGCTACTCCTGGGATGGAAGCAAACGCCTGTACAATCCCTTTTCTTTGTTTAATTTTTTCCTGGCCGGGGAGTTTGACAATTTCTGGTTTGAGACTGGTACGCCCTCCTTTTTGATAAAAAGAATGCAGGAAACCCGCTTTTACCGCATAGAGCAAATGAAAGTGTCGGATGCGGTGCTGGACAGCTATGAACTTGAAAACCTCAACCCCATTACCTTGCTCTTTCAAACGGGCTATCTCACCATTAAACAAAAATATAAACAGGGCATATACATTGTGGATTACCCAAACAAAGAGGTTAAAATTTCGCTGGAAGAGCGTCTGCTCAATGCGTATTCATTTGACGAGTTTGAAACCGGTAAGGTAAAGGCCCTGGAGTTAGCCGAAGCAATCGAAAAAGGCAATTTGAACCATTTTATTGAGATTGTCAATGCTACCTTCGCCCACATTCCTGCTGGCCTTTGGCAGAAGGAGAATGAAGCTTTCTACCATGCCCTGATTCACCTGCTTTGCTCACTCATGGGGGCATATATACGCTCTGAGGTAAACAGCGCGCAGGGGCGCCTTGATGCCATCATTGAAACAAAAGATGCCCTGTATATACTTGAATTTAAGCTGGATAAATCCGCTGAGGAGGCGCTCAGGCAAATTGAAGAAAAAGGATACTTCAAACCATACCTGCAATCCGGCAAGAAGCGCATAGGGGTAGGCATCAATTTTTCCTCTGCGAAAAAAGCCGTTGAAAGCTGGAAGGTAAAGCAGTTTTAAAGAAGTAAAACAATTTTAAACAACCCCATACCACCTCCAAACCTGCTACGATGAATACCTTCACCTCCCTTTCCCTGTGCATGTTTTGGCTGTGCAGCATGGCCTTTACGCCCTTGTGCGCTCAGCAGAGCCGCCTGCCCAATTTCGTCATCATCTTCACCGACGACCTGGGCTACGGCGACCTCAGTTGTTTTGGCAACCCCACCATCAAAACGCCCAACCTGGACCGCATGGCGGCCGAAGGCCAGAAATGGACACAGTTTTATGTGGCCGACCCCGTGTGTACGCCCAGCCGCGCCGGGCTGATGACCGGCCGCTATCCCTACCGCAATGGCATGAGCTCGCCCAAACGCGTGGTGCTCTTTCCCGACTCAGACGGTGGCCTGCCCCCCAGCGAGGTAACCATCGCCGAGCTGCTCAAGCAAAAAGATTACGCCACGGCTGCCATTGGCAAATGGCACCTGGGCCACCTGCCTCCCTTTTTGCCCACCCGCCAGGGCTTTGATTATTACTATGGCATTCCCTACTCCAACGACATGGACTTTGTGCAGGGCTCGCCCGGCTACTGGGCCCATGCCACCAAAGACCCCAATTTTCTGGCCGACATCAGCTCATACAACGTTCCGCTGCTGGAAAACGAAACCGAAATTGAGCGGCCGGCCGACCAAAACACCATCACGCGCCGCTATACCGAAAAATCGGTGGAATTTATCAAGGCACACCAGGACGAGCCTTTTTTCCTCTACCTGGCTCACAACCTGCCCCACATTCCGCTCTTTGCCCATCCCGATTTTCTGGGCAGCAGCAAGCGCGGGCTGTACGGTGATGTGATTCAGGAAATTGACTGGAGTGTGGGGCAAATTTTACAAACCCTCGAAACCCTCGAGCTGGCGCAGCACACCATTGTGGTTTTTAGTTCCGACAATGGCCCCTGGCTGGCCTTTCGGACGCATGGTGGCTCGGCAGGCCCCCTGCGGGCCGGCAAGGGGACTACTTTCGAAGGCGGCCAGCGGGTGCCTACCATCTTTTGGGGGCCCGGCCACGTAAAGCCCGGCATCGTTCACGACATGGGCGCTACCCTGGACCTCATCAACACCTTTGCGGCTCTCTCGGGCACGCAGGTCCCCACCGACCGGAAAATGGACGGCTACGACCTTTCGCCTGTGCTTACGGGCCGGGGCAGCAGTCCCAGACAGGAGTTTTTCTACTGGACGCGGGGGGTGCTGCATGCGGTGCGTTCCGGCAGCTGGAAGCTGCACGTCCTTCAGCGCGAAGCCGTCAACTATGGCAAGGTGATAGAACTGGAGCAGCCCGAGCTGTATGAGGTGGAAACCGACATTTCGGAAGCCTACGACCGCGCCGCCGACAAACCGGAGATCGTGGCCAGGCTGCAGGCCCTCATACAGGCCCACCTGGCCGATATGTCCGATGCACTACCCGACAACCTGGCCGGGCGCATTGAGAAGAAATGAGGCCCGAAGATTGCCAACTATGCGCTCCCTATTCCTTGAGCCCGGAGCGGAAAGAATTCGAAATTTTGCCCAGCATGGAGCCCAGTTTTTTGCCGGCTTTGGCTATTTGGGTATAGGAGCCGGTGTAGCCCAGCTCCAGGTTAATGGGCGTCACTTCTATTTCGCCCTGCTCGCCCTGTACCTGCATGGAGTCCAGGACGAGCTTTTCATCTTCCCCTGCGGGCCTGAATACATTGCCTGCAGCGGTGAAGGAGGGGATGTCCTTCATGACAAATTCCAGGCTGCCGGGCTGCTCTGCTTTGGCACTATACACGCTAAAGTGAAAGGTGAGCTGTATGGTATCCTCCCGGCGGTTTTCTACAAAGAATTTCCAGGCATGGCGAAACACCATCTTGCGCTTTGTTTGCCCGGCTTCCACCTCCTCCCTGCTCTTTACTTCCAGGGGCTGTATGCGCGCCAGGCGTACCTTGCCGGCATCTATGGGAGCGGATAATAGGTTTTCCATGCGTCACGGTCTTGGACACACAAGTTACTCAGTCGCTCCTTTTTCACCAAATGCAGGTCGTTGATTAGCCACTAAGTTCACTCAGGGCACGAAGGAGGACTCGAAGCCAACTGGGGCAAAGTTTTTGGGATGCAAGATGCAAGCTATCCTG
>RFHT01000352.1 GCA_003696835.1 Bacteroidota bacterium | reverse complement strand
GCTTCCATGCAGGCAAAATTGCCCACCAGTTGGGGAATGTTGCGGTTGTCCACCACAAAGTTTCCCTGTCCGTCGTTGCGGAAATAGCGCAGGATAAAATACTTTTTGTCGCGCTGGTATTCGTTGCCACCCGCCCCCAGCATGAGGTCCAGATCGCCGTCGCCGTCGTGGTCGAAGAAGGCGCCGCAGCTGCTTTCAAAATCCTTTGAAGCGCGGAAAGCAGCATTGGGCCTGCGCACAAAGCTTCCATTGGGCTGCTGAATAAACAGTTTGTCCTCGTCATAAGCCGCTCCCAGCAGCAGTACATCCTCCAGGCGGTCGCCGTTGACGTCGGCCCGCAGTATGCGGGGCCCCTCAGTGGAAAGGCGGTGCAGCAGCAGGGGCTCGTGGTCAAAGTCATTGTAGGGGTTTTCGCGGTGGCGGGTATCGCCCCGCATGAGCAGGTGGCTCACCTCGGCAAAGGCAGCTTTGCTGGTTTTGGGGGGCGGCTTTACGCCTTGAGTGGCATCGGCATGCCGGAGGGTAAGCAGCTGGTTGGCAGGCAGCTTACTGAGTTGCTGGGCGCTTCCGTCGGGCCAGATCACCTGCAGCTCATCTACCACCTGTGCCTTCCCCAGCCCAAAAATGAGCAGGGGCTCAATGCTGCTTTCAAAGCCCCTGGAGTTGAAGTTTTGCAGGCTTTGCAGCTGGCCCTTTGCCCTGATGTCCACCTGGGCACCTATGCCGTAGGGGTTTTGGGCGTAGCCCTCAAAGCGGATTTTGAGGTAGTGATTGCCCGTACGGCGCTCAGCCTGGTTTTCATACACAAAAGCGGGCATGTTCACATTGTTGACCACCAGGTCCTGGTCGCCATCGTTGTCGAGGTCGCCGTAGGCGGCGCCGTTGCTGAAAGAGGGGGTGGCCAGGCCCAACTGCTGTGCCCGGTTGGTATAGGTCCATTTCCCGCTGGGCTGAAAGGCGTAATTGGCCAGGGGCTGGGCCGGCATTTTGGCAATGAAAGGCCGGTAATCCGTTTCCTTCACCACCAGCCTGTACACATTGTTGTCGGCCAGGAAGTCGCGGAAATCCATGGACATGATGTCTTTGCTCACTCCATTGCTGACGAAAATATCCTTTTGGCCATCGTTTTCGAAGTCGAAGATGAGGGCGCCCCAGCTCCAGTCGGTAGCACCTACGCCCGCCAGCATGGCAATTTCCTGAAATTTGCCGCGGCCGTCGTTCAGGTGGAGGCAGTTTTGGAGGTACTGGTAGTGATAATTGGCGCGGTATTTCAGGTCATCGAGGTGGTAGGGGTCAAAGGATGTCATGGCCTGCAGGCGGAAGTTGTCGCCGGCCAGCATATCGGTAGAAAAAATTTCGGGGAAGCCGTCATTGTTGAGGTCGGCTATGTCGCCGCCCATGCTGGCAATGGAGCAGAGGTTGATGCGCTGGATCAATTCCTCGGAGAAGGTGCCGTCGCCCTGGTTGATGTAGAGGTAGTCGCGCTCCCAGAAGTCGTTGCTGACGTAGATGTCGGGCAGATAGTCCATGTTCACATCGCCTATGGCGGCGCCCAGGCCAAAGCCGATGGCGCTGCTGTAAATGCCGGCCTGTGTCGTGACATCGGTAAAACCCTTCCCGCTGCCGCCCAGGGCGGCAGGCAGGCCGTCATTGCGGTAGAGCTTGTCGCCGCCCAGCTTGTCGGGCTTGAGGCGCATGTTGTGGTAAAGCTCAATTTTGCTGGGGTCTTTAAAGCTGTTGTTGAGCAAATAGCAGTCGAGGTCGCCATCGAGGTCGTAATCGAAAAAAGCCGCCTGGGTAGAATAACCCGGGTTGTTGAGGCCGTAGAGGGCGGCCTGCTCCACAAAGGTGCCATCGCCCTGGTTGATGAAGAGCTCATTTTCCTTATCGGCACCAGCCACATCGCCGGAGTTGGAAACGTAAATGTCCAGCCAGCCGTCGCCATTGACGTCGGCCATGGTGGCCCCCGTGCTCCAGGCTTTGGTGCCGCCTACGCCGGCACGGGCCGTGATGTCCTCAAAACGGAAGTTGCCCCGGTTGAGAAAAAGCTTGTTGGCGGTGAGGTTGGCCGTAAAATACAGGTCGGGCAGGGAGTCGTTGTTGATGTCGCCTATGGCCACGCCCCCGCCATTGTAAAAATTGCGGTAAGTGAGGATGTTAAACTGGGCCTGGTCCTGCACCTCATTGATGAAGTCGATGCCGGTTTTTTCTGCGGGCAACTGCTGAAAAAAGGTGTGGCTGGCGGTTTGCGCTGCTGTATGGGAGCCGGACTGATTACTTTGCTGCCCACAACTGAACCATAGAAGCGCCCCCAGCAGGGTGGATAAAACAGAAAGAGTTTGGAGTTTGGCGTGCATATTTTGGAGTTAACTCATGCGGTTAATACCTGGCTTGATTCAAGTTACAACCAAAATCAGAATCTTACAAAAGCAGGCACGCGATCAGGCGGGAAAAAGCTTGCGCCAGAGGGCCTTGAGCAGGGCGCCGAGCAACACCAGCAGCAACAGCAGGATGAGGACTGAGAAGATGAGGCCATAATGTTGCTTTACCCAGGGAATTTCTCCAAAAAAATATCCCAACAATAAGTAAGCGGCAATCCACAAGACCCCACCCGCTACATTGGCCCAGGTGAACCGGGCAAATGGCATGCGGGCTATACCCGACACAAAGGGGATAAAGGAGCGCATAAAGGGGAAAAAACGGCTCAGCAGCACGGCTTTTGCCCCATATTGTTCATAATAATGCTGGGCTTTCTCCAGGTACCCGCTTCTTTTGGAGGAAGATTTGCGAAAAAAACGCTCTCCCACCAACCTGCCAAGGTAGTAGTTGGAGGTATTGCCCAGGATGGTGGCCAGGCTGAGGAGCACCAGCAGCAGGCCCAGTTGTAGCTGACCTGCGGAGGCCAGCACCCCGGCTGAAAACAGCAGCCCATCGCCGGGAAAAAAGGTGACCACCACCAGGCCCGTTTCAATAAAAATAATGGCAAAGAGCACTGCATAGGTCCACACGCCATATTGGCTTACGATCTCATTGATCAGTTCGTCGGCATTCAGCATCAGGTGAAATAGCTCTTGCATGAGAGGAGAATTATTCGAGTTGGTAGCTGCTGTTTTTGTCGGTGAGCCAGTAGGTGAGCTTCAGCATGAGCAGCATGAAAAAATAGTGCATTCGCCAGAGTAGTCGCTTATAGGCAGGTGCGTGCATATAAGCTTCGGCCGGTACTTCCTCACATTCATTTTCTATCACGCTGAGCAGTTCCTGCTGAAAGGGGCCTGCCACGGCGGGGTCAGTGATTTCGATATTGAGTTCGATGCTCAGCAGGTCGCTCAGGTCGTTGAGGTTGTAGGAGCCAATGGTGCACCATTGGCCATCCATGGCAGCTACCTTGGCGTGCATCACTTCATGGGGATATTCGTACAGCCTGATGCCTGCCCGCAGCAGCCTGCCGTAAAAATATTTTACGGCTTTGGGATAAAACATCACATCCGATTTACGCAGCAGCAGTACGCGCACCTCCACGCCTCGTTTTGCTGCATTTTTCATCAGTCGCAGCATCTTAAAGCCCGGCAGGAAATAACTGGCAAAAAAAACGAGGCTGTGTTGGGCATTGCGCATGGCGCGCAGATAGGCCCTGCGTATCTGGAGTTTGTTTCTATAAAAGTCGTTTTCCAGCACCCGCACGCTCACCAGGGAGTCGTCATCCTGTATGTGCTGCAAATCCTTTCTCCAACCTTTTTTGAAATTCCTTTTGTTGAGAATTTTTACGGCCAGGTTGTGCAGGCGAATGCACACCGGCCCTTCCACATACACGGCGTAGTCGAGCCAGGGCACCTGCTGGTCCATGCCAGTGTAGCGGTCGGCAATGTTGATGCCACCCACAATGGCCCTGCTGTAGTCGGCTACCAGCAGCTTCTGGTGCAGGCGCCTGCCCATGCGAAAGGGAATACCGGGCCTGATTTTTGAAAAAAAACGTACCTCAATACCGGCCTCTTCAAACTTGCGGAGAAACTTGCGCGACAAATGCCCGCTGCCAATGCCGTCCAGCACCAGGTGTACCTTTACGCCCCGTCTGGCAGCACGTATCAGGGCTTTTCGCACCATTTTGCCAGTTTTATCATTGTTAAAAATATACACCTGCAAGTGCAGGCACTTCTGGCTTTGCTCAATCACCTGTAGGTATTTGTCGAAATAGGCCTTGCCACCGCGTAGAATTTCGCAGGTGGTAGCAGCTGTATAGGTAAGGGTACCAGACATATTGATCTTAGCTGATTAAACGTACATCAATATTAGCCAGTAGGCCGTTTGCGCCAGCTTCTGAGAAATTTTTCCATTTCCACGGCATGAAATACCACCGATGAAAGCAGGAGGCACACTCCCAGTTCCTGCCAACTGAGGGGCTGAACCGAAAAAATATCGTTCAGCAAAGGTACATATAAAATAAGCAATTGAAGGACAACTGTAATGAGTACAGCCCCAATGAGGGGCATATTGGTAAAAATTCCCTGGCGGAAGAGGAAGAAATATTCGCTGCGTATGGCCAGCACATGCCCCATTTGGCTGAAACACAAAATGGTGAACACATAGGTTTGCCACTTGGGGTCGCCAGCCTGCAGGGACCAGGCCTGTGTACCCAGGCACACGGCGCCCATGAGCAGGCCCACCCAAAAAATATGCAGCCCTAGTCCGTGGGCAAAAATTCCTTCACCGGGTTTTCGGGGTGGGCGCTTCATGAGGTTTTTTTCTGGTGGCTCGCCCGCCAGGGCCAGGCCGGGCAGGCCGTCGGTAACCAGGTTGATCCACAAAATGTGGATGGGCAGCAGGGGAATGGGCAGGCCCAGCAGGGGCGCCAGGAAAATGGTCCATATCTCCCCGCTGTTGCTCGTCATGGTGTATTTGATAAACTTGCGGATGTTGTCAAAAATTCTTCTGCCTTCCTTTACGGCCTTAACGATGGTGGCAAAGTTGTCGTCCAGCAGCACAATGTGGGCTGCTTCCTTGGCTACATCCGTGCCCGTAATGCCCATAGCCACGCCTATGTTGGCCTTTTTGAGGGCCGGGGCGTCGTTGACGCCATCGCCGGTCATGGCCACAAACTGCTTTTTGCGTTGCAGCATGTCCACGATGTCCAGCTTCTGCCTGGGCGACACGCGGGCATATACCTTGATCCGTTCTACTTGTTGGGCAAATGTCTTTTCGGGCATTTCCTTCAGCTCCCTGCCCGTAACGAGCAGGTCGGAGGCGGTGGCCATGATGCCGATTTTTTGGGCAATGGCAGCTGCCGTAACGGGATGGTCGCCGGTAATCATCACGGGCACAATACCGGCGGTTTTGCAGGCTGCTATGGCCCGTGGTACCTCCTCACGGGGCGGGTCCATCATGCCGGCCAGGCCTACTACCTGCAGCTGCGATTCCAGGGTGGAAAAAGTAAGCTGACTGGGCAGCTTCTCCATCAGTTTGCAGGCGTATGCCAAGGTGCGCAGGCCTTGTTGGGCCAGGCGTTCGGCCTCTTGTATGAGCTGTTCTGGCGGGTGGTCACTCACCTCCATCACCGCCTCGGCAGCGCCCTTGGTAACGATCAAATACTGCCCGTTCCAGGCATGTACAGTGGTCATGAGTTTGCGGTCGGCGTCAAATGGCAGCTCGGCCACACGCGGGAAATGAATGGGGTTAATAGCCTGGAGGTCAGTATGTTTGTCTGCATAATCAGCCAGTGCCACTTCAGTGGGGTCGCCCAGCCATTCCCCCTGCGGGTTTTTTTCGGCATCGTGGTTGAGGCTCATGCACAGCAGCAGGATCTGCCGGGGGGTGAAGGGCAAACCCGCAGGCGGTTGTGGGGGCGTCCAGATGTGGGTAAGCTGCATGCGGTTTTGGGTGAGGGTGCCGGTTTTGTCGGTACAAATGAAGGTAACAGACCCCAGGGTTTCTACAGCGGGCAGCTTGCGTATAAGGGCCTGCTGCCGCAGCAGGCGCCTGGCTCCCAGAGCCAGCGAAATGGTCACCACTGCAGGCAGGGCCTCGGGTATGGCCGCCACTGCCACCGAAATGGCCGTGAGCAGCATTTCCAGCATTTCGCCCCCTCTCAATACCCCAGTGCCAAAGATGAGCACGCAAATAGCCAGCACAATCAGTGAAAGTTTTTTCCCAAAGTCGGCCAGCCTTTTTTGCAAAGGGGTCGTGCTTTCGGCCTGCTGCAGCATTTGGGCAATTTGGCCGATCTCGGTGTGCTGCCCTGTGGCCACCACCACCCCTTTGCCCCTGCCGTAGGTAACCAGGGTGCCCTTGAAGGCCATGTTGGTGCGGTCGCCAGCAGGCAGGTCTGCCTCCGGCAGTGGGGCTGTTTGCTTCTGTACGGTTACCGACTCGCCCGTGAGGGAGGCCTCATCCATTTTGAGGGTGTGAGCTTCGAGCAGGCGCAGGTCGGCCGGTACCATGTTGCCCGCTTCCAGCAGCACCACATCGCCCGGTACCAGCTCGCGGGCAGGAATGAGCTGCTTTTCGCCTCCCCTCAATACCGTAGCGGTAGGTGCGGCCAGCTTTTTGAGGGATTCCAGCGCTTTTTCTGCCCTGAATTCCTGCACAAACCCAATAACGGCATTGAGCACCACAATCACCATGATGACAATGGTATCTTTCAAATCGCCCAAAAAGCCGGAGACGATAGCCGCTACCAGCAAGATAACTATCATCAGGTCCTGAAACTGGGCCAGGAACATCAGCCATGCAGATTTGGGTTTTTTACCGGGCAGCTCGTTGGGGCCGTACAGCATGCGCCTTTGGGCCTGCTCGCCGGGCGGCAGGCCTTCCGGACCAGCATTCAGTCGCTTCATGACCGCTTCGGTACTGAGGATATGCCAGGCCGTGGAAGGGGCTGCTGCGACGGGTTGGGTGGGGGGAGCATGGTGCTTCATATACGTACGTACTTGCAGGCAAAGGTGCAGGCAAAGGTAGCTTAACGTGAGTTCGGGATAGCCTGAGGCATTTTTCTAATAAGCATCGTATTTCCGTGTTTACAGAAGTCAGAAGCCTCTTACTAACTTTTCTGAAACAG
>RFHT01000351.1 GCA_003696835.1 Bacteroidota bacterium | reverse complement strand
GGCGACCGCACCGGCACCGGCACCCGAAGTGTGTTTGGATACCAGATGCGCTTTGACCTGGCGGAGGGTTTTCCGCTGGTGACCACTAAAAAGGTGCACCTCAAGTCCATCATTCACGAGTTGTTGTGGTTTTTAAGGGGAGATAGCAACATCGCCTACCTGCGGGAAAACAAGGTGCGTATCTGGGATGCCTGGGCCGACGAGCAGGGCGAGCTGGGGCCGGTTTATGGTGTGCAATGGCGTTCCTGGCGGGGCGCCAACGGCCAGACCATCGACCAGATTGCCCGGGTGGTGGAGCAAATTCGCACCAACCCCAACTCGCGCAGGCACATTGTGAGCGCCTGGAATGTAGGAGAAATTGAGCAAATGGCCCTGCCTCCCTGCCATGCGCTCTTTCAGTTTTATGTGGCCAAGGGCAAACTCTCCTGCCAGCTCTACCAGCGCAGCGCCGACCTCTTTCTGGGGGTGCCTTTCAACATCGCCTCCTACGCCCTGCTCACCCTTATGGTGGCCCAGGTTACGGGCCTGCAGCCGGGCGAGTTTGTACACACCTTTGGCGATGCCCATATTTACCACAACCACTTTGAGCAGGTGCACCTGCAGCTGAGCCGGCAGCCACGGCCCCTGCCACAAATGAGGCTCAACCCCGCCATCGACAACCTCTTCGACTTTACCTACGAAGACTTCGAACTGCTCCATTACCACCCCCACCCCGGTATTAAGGCCCCCATAGCTGTATGAAGGAACTGCTGAGAAAAGTGCGCCGGCTCGAAGTGAAAACCCGCCGCATGGTGGAAACCACCTTTGCGGGCGAATACCACTCGGCTTTCAAAGGGCAGGGACTGGAGTTTGACGAAGTGCGGCCCTACCAGTATGGGGACGACATTCGCAGCATAGATTGGAACGTTACGGCCAAAACCGGAGAGGTTTACATCAAGCAGTTTCGCGAAGAGCGCGAGCAAACGCTTTTTGTGCTCTTCGATGTGAGTGGCTCGGAAGATTTTGGGCCGGGACAGGAAAATAAGCTCCTCATAGGCACCGAGATCGCGGCCATACTGGCCTTTTCGGCACTGAAGAACAACGACAAAATTGGGCTGCTTACCTTTTCCGATCAGGTAGAGCGCTTTTTCAAGCCCCAGAAGGGCCGCAAACACGTGCTCAAAGTTGTGCGTACCCTACTCACCCACGAGCACGAACACGATCAAACCAACATTCAGCTGGCCCTGGACTACGTAAAGCGCACCCTGAAGCGGCACGGCATCCTCATTGTCATTTCCGACTTCCTGGATCAGGGTTTCGAGCGTTCCCTCATCCACCTCAACAAAAAGCATGAGGTCATCCTCATCCGGCTCTTTCACCCCAATGAGCGCTTCCAGATGGGAGCGGGTACCATACCCGTACTGGATATAGAAACTGGCCGCAGGCGCTGGCTCAATGCAGGCGATATTGGGTACCGCAAGCTACTCAACGAAAACTTTGAAGAAATTGATCAGCGGCTTCAGCGCCTTTGTCGCAGGTACCGCATGGGCTACATACCAGTGAATACCCGCGAGGACTACTTCCCGGTGCTCGAGCGATATTTCAGGCAGCGCAACCGGCTTTAACTTGTGGCAGGTAGAGAAATCTTCCTATCTTGCTGCTTCCTGTGATGCTGCACCCCATTTCACCCAAGTATTTCCTATGGCCTCAGCTTTTTCACACGCCTTTGCCGCCTATACCTTCAAATCTGCCTGGGCACCAGCCGGGCTCAGCCGTAAGGCCATTTGGATAGGCATGCTTTCGGCCGTTATGCCCGATGCCGATGTGCTGGCCTTCTCTTTTGGCATTCCCTACGAGCATGTACTGGGCCACCGGGGCATTACCCACTCCCTCTTTTTTGCCCTGCTGTGGGCCTGGCTCATGATGGAGGTGTTTTTTTACGAATACAAACGGGCAGGCAAAGACTGGTGGCGGGTGTGGCTGTACCTGGCACTGTGTACGGCCTCTCACGGGGTTTTCGATGCCCTCACCAACGGAGGCAGGGGCGTAGCCTTTTTTGCGCCATTCGAAAATTCGCGCTATTTCTTTCCCTGGCGGCCCATCTTGGTGTCTCCCCTGGGCGCAGCCAATTTTTTCAGCGAATGGGGCATGCGCGTAGTCAAAAGTGAGCTGCTGTACGTATGGCTGCCCGGCAGCCTGCTGCTGCTGGCTAGCTGGGCATGGCGCTTCCTCAAGCGGAAAAACACCCCGTAAGCGGGCAATTGTTCTGCAATACCCCCCAAAAACAACCCCCTCAGCGGAGCAGAGTTACCCAGCCCTTTTCCTCACGGGGTACATTGGCATTGAGCCCCAGCTCCTCGTAGCGAATGTAGTAATAATACACCCCCTCCGAAGCAGTTTTGCCGCTGCCGTCTATCTGGCCCCTCCACAGCTGCTCTATGTCGGCTGTATTGCGGTGCATCAGGCGGCCCCAGCGGTCAAACACCAAAAACTCCACCAGCCGCACGTCGCGGTAAAATACCGGCGTGAAGTAATCATTGATGCCGTCGTTGTTGGGGGTAAATACATTGCCCATCTCCAGGGCGGGGCAAAACTCTATACACACCGAATCAGACAGCTCGCTGGTGTTGCCCAGGGTGTCGGTAGCTGTGAGGGCATAGCAGCCCGCAAATGCCTCAGCATTGGAAGCGAAGTTGAAGGTGAGGGTGGTATCCAGCCCGAAGTCGCCATAGGCCAGCTGCAGCACAGGGGTAAAACCAGCGCTGGGATTGGGCGAGAAATAGAGCGTGAGCGCATCAGTATCATTACCGCAAATGTCCATGTTCTTGGTGATGGTCACGGT
>RFHT01000350.1 GCA_003696835.1 Bacteroidota bacterium | reverse complement strand
CTCATCCTGCCTGCCTGGAAATGGACGCAACGCCTGGTCATTTCAGGCCTGTTTTCCCTGATGTATGCCCTGGTTTATCTCAGTCTGATCGTGTACGTAATGGTGACGGGGGCAGGAGGAATGAATTTTAGCTCACTGGCGCAAATTGGGGTCCTGTTTCAAAGCCCCTGGGCTTTGTTGGCAGGCTGGGTGCATTACCTGGCTTTTGATTTATTGGTTGGGGCCTGGGAAGTGAAAGACGCCCGCAGCCGGGGCATCAGCCATTGGCTGCTTGTTCCCTGTTTATTTTTCACCTTTATGCTGGGGCCGGTGGGCTTGTTGGGATATGTGTTCCTTCGCGCACTATCAAAAAAGCAACTGGTGCTGGAGATATAAGGGGAATTTTGAGGCAATTTTTTTGCCTTCCGCAGCTTTTGTATTTTAGCCGGTGTTTTGCCATGAAGACCAAAGAAAAAATCCTTCATACTGCCCTGCGACTGTTCAATGAGCAGGGAACTTCCGAAATTTCCAGCCGGAATATCAGCGACGAAATGGGCATCAGCTATGGAAATTTGTGCTACCATTTCCCCAAAAAATCCGACATCATTCTGGCGCTCTACCGGCAGATGCAGGACGAGGTAACGGAGCTGATTCAAAACATTCAGCGGGAGATCTTTCGCTTCGACTTCATGGTACGCAGCCTGCGGGAGTTGTTGCATCTGCTGCACAAATACCGCTTTGTGTTTATCGAGCATATCCAACTGGCGCGCAAATTTGACTCCATTAAGCAAGAGAGCAAACGGCAGTTTGAGCGCAGAAAGGACATACTGCGTGAGGTGTCGCGTTTTTTGCTGGCCCAGGGTTATTTGCGGCCCGAAGAAATACGCGGCCACCACGACATGATCATTCACGCCCTGCTCATTGTGCTCAATTCCTGGATACCCGACGGGGAGCTGTTTTACAATGGCAAACCCGAAAAGATCATCGACTACTACCTGGAGCTGTATTACAGCGTTTTTCGCGCCAACCTCACCCCCAAAGGCGCCAGGGCCTTTGATGAAGTATATAACGCCCTGGCCCTGGACTTCAAACGCCTGCAGCAGGATGTGATGGATTAACTGCCTGTAGCTCAATTATTTTCTACAGCCGATGTGACCTCCTGCCCATTGCCTGCGTCAAACAGGCAACAAACTTACATGAATATGAACATTCGCATGCTTATGCTCCTTTCTTCTCTGGCTTTTACTGCCTGTGTGAGCCAGCAGAAGTACAACAAGGCGGTGGACGCCCAGGCCCGCATGAACCTGCTGCGCCAGCAGTACAAAAGCAGCAATGAGGACCTGCGCGCGGAGGTGGAAGCGCTGAAAGCCGACACCCTGCGCCTGGCACATGCCCAACGCGAAGTGCGCCAGCAATACGAGCAACAGGCTGTGGCCCGTAGCCTGCCGCCTGCTGCTGAGCACAAAGATAGTGTGCATGCCGGAGAGGTGGACCTGCTGACTCCCAAGACTGTGGAGTTTGGGCAGGAACGGGGAGCGAGGCTGAACTATGGCGGCAGGGTGCAAAACACCGCTGTAAATCACACTGCTCTGGAAAGACTGCAACGCAAGGAAGAAATTACCCATCAGCTCGTACAACAGTTCGCTCAGGCGCTGACCGATTTTGAGCCCACCGAGCTTAGCATTCACCAGCGAAATGAGGAGATCGTCATTACCCTGCACCATACTCTGCTGTTTCAGCAGGGAGCGCTAAACCAGAGCCTGCGCAGCCAGGCAGCTATAGCCCGCATCGCCCAACTGCTGAAGGAGGAACCCCGCCTGCAGCTGCGGGTGGAAGGACATACGGCCAGGGTGCCGGGCACAGCCGACAGCTGGGAGCGAAGCTTTCAGCTTGCCCTGAGTGTGGCCCAGGAAATACTCGAAAACCCAGGAATTGCGGCCTCCCGTATGGCCATTGTGGCCCGCGGCGACCAGCACCCCCTGCTGGACGAGGCCTACCCCATGGCTGCCCAACTCAACCAGCGGGTGGAAATTGTGCTGGAAGTGGATGAGGAATAAGCTGCATGAGGTTTATTTACAGATAGATGTTGTTGTGATATGGAGCGGCGCGCCCATTGGGCGTGCCGCTATCGCTATAGATTGTTGGAGGGCTTGAAGCCGGAAGAAAAATTGCCTATCTTGGCGAAAAAGAGCAACATGAAACGCAGCATCCTGCTGATGGCAGTAAGCCTGCCCTTACTTTTATTCGCCCAACACACAGCCCCATATATGAAAGCCAACAAAGTAGTGTACCTGCTGCCCGGCCAGGGGGCCGACGGCCGCTTGTTTCAGCGCATACACATTGAGCACTACGATACCGTGGTGCTGGAATACCTCATACCGGAGAAACACGAAAGCATGGCAGAATATGCCCGCCGCATGGCAGCACAGGTGGATACCACCCGGCCCTACTCTTTTGTAGGGGTTTCGCTGGGGGGCATGGTGGCGGTGGAAATGGCGAAATTTCTCCAGCCCGAAGAGACCGTCATCATTGCCAGTGCCAAGAGCCGGCACGACATGCCCAACAGGTATAAGATATTCCGCTATTTTCCCCTGCACCGCATACTGGGTGGCCGTTTTTACCTTTGGGGTACCCGCATTGCCCAACCGCTTTTTGAGCCCATGAGTCAGGAGGACCAGGCCTTGTTTCGCGCCATGCTCAGGGAAAAAGACCCCACCTTCATGAAGCGGGCCATACGCTGCATAGTCGAGTGGGAAAGCGAGTCCTATCCGCAGCAGGTGCTGCACATACATGGCACCGATGACCACACCCTGCCCTTCAAAAGTGCCCATGCCCACATTGCCATCGAAAAGGGTACCCACACCATGACCCTTTCGCGTGCCGAAGAACTATCAGCCTTGCTGAATCAGCACATTCAGTGAGCTGCTGCCCGGCGAGTTATTTGTGCCTTCGGGCCTGCTATCCTGCTAGCGGGCCGGTATGATTTTGTCCGGTTTACTCCCCTGCTTTTTCCATTAGTCAGTAAATAATGCCCGAATAGGAAATATCAACCGAATGGGCTAAATTGAATTTGTAATTTGCATGCCTGAAAAGGATGTGAACATGAATCTGACGAGTCTAACGATAAAAATTTGCCTCTTTGCCTCTGTTTTATATGCCATTCACATTGTACTTACCTACGCAGTGGACCAGCGCATACAATTATTTTCTCTGGGCATGGCCGTGTTGATGCTGGCCATTGCAGCCTGTGCTGCACACCGGGACCGGGTGCGGGAGTGAGGCAAATCCGGGAAAAAGGAGGGACTCATCTGTCTTTTGGGTAATGACTCACCCCCAGGCCTCCCTACAAAATCTTGATGCCCTAGAGAGGCGGAAAAAAATCGCAGAAGGCCCCCGGATTCAGAGCGGGGGCCTTTTTTCTGTAAGCTCTATTTTTAGCG
>RFHT01000349.1 GCA_003696835.1 Bacteroidota bacterium | reverse complement strand
CAAACATGAAACGCATTCAGTACACCGACTTTAACAACAACTTGTTCGACATTCTGCCCCACTCCCTGACTTACAAGGCAATCAAAGCAGCCCAAAGCTCCTCTGGCATTTACTCCGGAGGGGAAGACCGCAACCTGGAGCTGCCTGAGGGGGTTTTTGAGCAAATTGTGCACAAGGCACGGGCCATCGCTGCCGACACCTCCCTGCACCTCAGCCAAAGGCGCATGCTCACGGCCATACTGCTGCTCGAAGAAGAAGCGGCCAGCCGGCGCTATATCATTGGCCGCTCGCCTGCACAGGCGGAGCTGGAGGCTTTGCTCCAGACATTGATCAGCAAAGAGTAGCTATGACGATATGTTTCCGAAAATACGCCCTTCTTTTTGCGCTGGCCCTGCTGCTGGCAGCTGGCTGTACGGCTTCAAAAATTGAGCGTCATGCCCGCCATTTCCGGCAGCATGGCGACTATTACAGCCTGGCACAGGTGGTACAACTGCTTGAGCCCGGGGCGGATACCGCCCGGGTAAAAGCCCTGCTGGGCACGCCTATCGACATGGGTTTTGACTACCGCTACCTGCTGGACTCCCTGGGCCCGAATGGCTGCGTGGTGGGGGCTGTTTTTCATTTGAACGAGCAGGGCCGGACCGATCAGCAGTGGATAGGTGAAATATGTGAATGAGTAAATGAAGCGATAGCCTGAAATTATTTGGAAGAATATTTATATTTGAATGCGTTTTTTCTCCTCCCCTCATCAGAAGAGAAAAAGCCGAAGCCCCTGCTGTTTTTTTATCTCATTCAAATATCACGACTTCCATCGCTCATGAACCCTTCTATTTTTTTCCTCCTTTTTCTGTTTTGCTTTTCCTCCAGCCTGTATGCCCAGAAATTTTCTACGGAATGGGGCAAGGTGGGCATGCCAGAAGTTCAGCTCACTACTTATGACAAAGACCCCGAAGCCGAGGCCGTGGTGCTGTACGACATAGGCGAGTCGCGCTTTGTGCGGGGCGACCGGGGCTTCGACATCGTATTTGACCGCCGCAGGCGCATCAAGGTGCTCAGCCGCGCAGGCCTGGACTACGCCCAGGTAGAAATTCCCTGGTATGCCGACGGCTACGGCAAAACGGAGAAGATCACCGACATAGAAGCCCTTACCTATAATTTTGAAAACGGCCAGCTCAACAAACGGGCGGTGGAGCCGGATCAGATCTTTACGGAGCAAAAAAATGAGCGCTGGTACGTCAAAAAATTTGCCTTTCCCGATGTGCGTGAGGGCAGCATCATAGAGTACCGCTACCGGCTCACCACGCCCTTTATCTTCAACCTGCCCGACTGGGAATTTCAAAGCCGCATTCCCACCATACACAGCCAGTACGTGCTGCGGCTGGTGCCCTTTTACGAGTACGTGTTTATTGCCCAGGGCCTCACCCGCTTCAGCCACCAAAGCTCCCAACCGGACCAGGGCCTCAAGCGGCAGGTTGGGGGCATTGAGTTTCACGACATGGTGCATACCTACGTCATGAAAGACGTGCCCGCCTTTCGCGACGAGGCCTACATCACCTCGGTAAATGACTACATCATGAAGCTGGATTTCCAGCTGGCCAAAGTTCACCAGCTCAGCGGGGCCGAGCAGGAAATCATGACCACCTGGCCCAAGCTGAACGAAAGCTTGCTCAAGCACGAAAAATTTGGAAAATACCTCAAACAGGCCGAAAAACTGGCCGAAAAGATCCTGGTAGGTGAGCTCATGACGGTGGGCGCCCTGCCCGAAGACCCCATCAAATCCCTCATCAACCGCTATAAAGCCCGCTGCAACTGGAACGGCCAGCAGGGACATTATGCCACCAAATCGGCCAAAAATTTCTGGGAGCAGAAAAGCGGCAACACCGCCGAAATCAACCTCTTTCTCGTGGCCTTGCTGCGCGCCGCAGGCGTCAATGCCCGCCCGGTGATTTCCAGTACCCGTAATCATGGCCAAATTCAAACCAACTACCCCTTCGAGCACCTGTTCAACTACGTGCTGGTGCTGGTTGATACCGGCAATGGCATGTTCCTCACTGATGCTACCGACCCCCTGCTCATGTATGACCGCATACCGGCCAAATGCATCAATGGGAAGGGGCTTGTCGTGGACGACAAGGAGGTGACATGGGTCAACCTTCAAAACAGCCGCATTTCCAAAGACCTGCGAACCTTTGAGCTCAAGCCCCAGCCCACCAGCCAAAGCATCGAGCTTGCGCTCAGCATCAAGGCCACTGATTATGACGCACGGGCCTACAAGCAGGCCTACGAAGACCAGCCAGCCAAAATCAGGGCTGCGATGGAAGCCCGGGGCATGGAGGTGGCCGAGGTAGAAACCCAGCATTACGGGCAGCCCGAGCTGCCCTACCTCATCAAGCTGACAGGCAGCCTGCCGCTGGAAATGATTGGCAAACAGCTCATTATCAAGCCCTTTCTGGATTTTCCCATGCAAAAAAATCGCCTCACTCAAAAAAGCCGCAACTACCCGGTGGACTTTGTGTATGCCAGAATGGAAAACTTTACCTCCACCATTTACATACCCGAAGGCTATGAGGTGCTCAGCCTGCCCGCTCCCTACATACAGGCAGATGATCTGGTGGAAATCAGCCTGATGTTTCAGCGCAAGGAGGACAAAATCATAGCCGGAGGCACTTATTCTTTCAAAAAACCGGTATATTCACCCCAGGAATACACCCGCATCAAAGCTCATCTGGATGCCATTGTGCAAAAGTTTAATGAGCCATTGGTGTTTCAACAACGCTAAACCCAGGTGCTTCCGGCAGGGGGCCCCTCAGCTACATGCTCCACCTCATCCACAGGGCCGGGCAATACACCGGCCGCATCG
The DNA here is from genome assembly GCA_003696835.1 of Bacteroidota bacterium. Classification (GTDB taxonomy): domain Bacteria; phylum Bacteroidota; class Bacteroidia; order J057; family J057; genus J057. Next base: position 1,289 of record RFHT01000349.1, on the reverse strand, counting down.
CCATCGCCACGCCTGAAGGCCGCTATGCCTACGAAGCGCTGCTGGCGGCTTCGGCCCGGGTAGCCGGGCAATTGCTTAATGGGAAAACCGACCTGCAAGAGGCCCCTGTGGCCTTTATGGTCCGGCCGGGTTTTGAGTACGTGGCCACCCAGTGGGGCATCTGGCGGGCCGGGGGCATAGCGGTGCCCCTGTGTGTGAGCCACCCGCTTCCTGCCTTGCGCTATGTGGTGCAGGATGCACGGGCCGGTGCCCTGGTAGCCGACCCTGAGTTTGAACACCTGCTGCGCCCGCTGGCTGAGGAAGTGGGTATTCCCTTTTACCCCAGTGGCACAGCTCAGGCTCATACCGGCAAGCTGCCAGAGGTAGCCTCTTCGCGCCGGGCCATGATCCTCTACACCAGCGGCACCACCGGCAAACCCAAAGGGGTGGTAACCACCTATGAGGCCCTGGAGGCACAAATATCTACCCTGGTGCAGGCCTGGGAATGGCAGCCCACCGACCACATCCTCAACATTTTGCCGCTGCACCACGTGCACGGCATTGTGAATGTGCTGAGCTGCGCCCTGTGGTCGGGCGCCTGCTGCGAGTTTTTGCCCAAATTTGATGCAGAAGCCGTGCTGGAGGTCTTCCGGCGGGGAGCGGTGAATGTGTTTATGGCCGTGCCCACCATATACTACAAGCTCATTGCCGCCTGGGAGGCTTTGCCTGCCGGGGAGCAGGCAGCAGTTTCGGCCAGCCTGCGCCGCTTTCGCCTCATGGTATCCGGCTCGGCGGCCCTGCCGGTGTCGGTACTGGAAAAGTGGCGCCACATCAGCGGCCACACCCTGCTGGAGCGCTACGGCATGACCGAAATGGGCATGGCCGTGAGCAACCCCTACCGGGGCCAAAGGCGGCCCGGCTACATCGGCCAGCCCCTGCCAGGGGTACAGCTGCGCCTGGTAGATGAAAAGGGACAAGAAATTCGCCAGGAGGGAGTTGCGGGCGAAATTCAGGTCAAAGGCCCCAACGTCTTCCGGGAATACTGGCAAAAGCCCGAAGCTACCCGCGAGGCCTTCACGCCTGATGGCTGGTTTCGCACCGGCGACATCGCCACTTTGGAGGCAGGCAGCTACCGCATACTGGGCCGCAATTCAGTGGACATCATCAAGTCGGGAGGTTATAAAATTTCCGCGCTGGAAATTGAAGAAGTGCTGCGCACCCACCCCCACATCAAAGACTGTGGGGTGGTGGGCATAGCCGACGAGGAATGGGGCGAGCTGGTGGCTGCCAGCCTGGTGCCGGCAGCTGAT
>RFHT01000348.1 GCA_003696835.1 Bacteroidota bacterium | reverse complement strand
ATGGCGGCCCAAACATGGTTGTCGGCCAGGCCGTCGGTTTCAGTAAGGTGGGTAAAACGGTGGTGCAGCTCTGCCTGTGGGATGGGGGGTTGGGCAAGCAGGGAGGATGAAAGGCAAATGAGCAAGACGAATGCCGTCCAGGATTGCATAATAGCTGAGATGATGCCGGCAAAGGGGTAATTTAGGCAAAATTTGGGGTTTTTGGAATTTTTTGAAACATTCCCTCAAAAAAGAGACAATTGCCGGTCGTCGGGCCGGCGGAAGATATCCAGGCGGTAGGGGGGCATTTCCCGCCCCTTCAGGTGCTGCTTTTTGGCGAGCTGAAAAAGCGTGGAGATAGAGTCGGCAATGGGGCCACTGCCCCGCATGCGGCGGCCATACACACTGTCGTTGAGCTGCCCGCCGTGGCAGGCTTTGATCTGGTTGAGCACTTTTTCGGCCCGGTCGGGAAAGTTCTTCCTGATCCAGTCTTCAAAAACAAGGCCTATGTCGCCGTTGAGGCGCACCAGGGTGTAGCCACAAGCCCGGGCACCATGCTTTGCTGCTGCTTGTACGATGGCGGGGATTTCGTGGTTGTTGAGTCCCGGTATCACCGGGCCAATCATCACGCCGGTAGGCACACCTGCTTTGGTGAGGGCTTCTACTACGGCCAGCCTGCGCGCCGCCGTAGCCGTGCGGGGCTCCATCACCCGCCTCAACGACTCCTCCAGGGTGGTGATGCTGATAAACACATGTACCAAGTCATTGGCAGCCAAGTCTGACAAAATGTCCACATCTCTCAGGATGAGACTGTTTTTGGTGATCATGCCCACGGGCTGCCCATATTCCCTGAATATTTCGAGGCATTGGCGGGTGAGCAGCATCTTGCGCTCTATGGGTTGGTAGCAGTCGGTATTTCCCGAAAACATAATGGGCTCCGGCTTCCAGCTGGGGCGATTCAGGGCTTTTCGCAGCAGGGCAGGGGTATTGGATTTGACGATGATTTTGCTTTCAAAATCCAGCCCGGCACTAAACCCCCAGTAGGCGTGGGTGTTGCGGGCATAGCAGTACACACAGCCGTGCTCGCAGCCCTGATAGGGGTTAATGGAATGCTTCAGCGGGATATCCGGGCTGCTGACCTTGTTGATGATGGTTTTGGGGTGGTCGTAAAAAAATTGTGTTTGGGCTGCCGGCTGCACAGGTTCATCCAGTCCATCTCCAGCACCCGTATCGTAGGCCTGCTTGCTGAAGCGGTTGTCGGGGTTGATTTGTGCCCCGCGTCCTTTGAGGTAGTCCTGAAAATGTTCCATAAAAAAGAAGACCAGGCAGCATCGCTACCTGGCCCAAAACTCCAAACCTACTACTATGTAACTCAACTAATCTTTATATTCAAAACAAAGAATAGAATCTTCGCTAAGGTTATACCTCTTTGGCACTGCAAAGGTTTCCAATTTTCTTGAAAAAATCCAAATAAATGCAGAACAAAAAGAACATTTAACCTACATCAGCACTTATACAAAATCTTTGCCACAAATGAGTTCAACACCTTTCCAAGCTCTCATTTTGTTAAAAATTTTGCATGGATTTTTAATTGACCCTTTCCACTATTATCTATTACGTACATGTTGTGAGAATGTTTTATACCAAAGCCCCGACCATTCGCATAGCTATTTTTGCCCGATGGTATCAGCGCAGCAGGGTCAGGCTGCCACTATATTGACGGGGCAGGCCGTCTGTGTCCACTGTGCTGAGCACATACATGTACACCCCTTCCTGCAGGTCCTTGCCGTCTGGGCCTTTGCCATTCCACCGGAAGCCGGGGTCGGCGCTGAAAAACACCAACTTTCCCCAGCGGTTGTAAAGTCGTACTTCCAACTGGCGGATCAACTGATGGGAAACAAACCAGTAATCGTTGATGCCGTCGCCATTGGGAGAAAAAGCCGATGGAATCCATAATTGTACCGGCTTGCGCACCTCCAAGAGGCGATATAGCTGTATGGGGCAGCCATATTCGTCCTGCGCAGTGAAGCGGATGCGGTACTTACCGGGACGCTGGTAGGTATGTACAGCAGGCAGCTGTTGGCTGCTGCCTCCATCGCCAAAATCCCAACGAACCTGGCTGAGTCCCTGAGGCGCCGAAATACCTGCCTGCAGTACGGCATCCGGGAGGTCCAGCAGGGAGTCGCTCAGCACGATGCGGAGGCTGGGAAGGGGATACACAAGCGCATGTATGGCTGCCCGCCTGCTGGTGCAGCCAGCAGGCGTACGGGCTTCAGCATAATACTGCCTCCCGCCCTGCAGAGGTGGAGTTAAATAGGCGGGCCCCTGGCCCAGCTCATTTCCCCCGGCAGGGCGGTCGTACCAGTACACTTGCTGGCTGTCCAACTCAGGGCGTGCATTCAGCACAGCCTGGTTACCGGCGCAGACGGTATCACCATACAATTGGGGTGGGGGAGGAGCAGGCAAAGCCTGGTAGGTTTTTTCAGCAGTGCCCTTGCAGCCCTGGGTGGAAGTGGCTTCCAGCTTCACCTGGTAGGGCTCACCATCGTGATAAAGGTGCGCCGGATGGCGTTCAGAGGAAACCTCGCCGTCTCCAAACCACCAGGAATAGGCCATCAGGGAGTCCTCCGGGAAAGGGCTTTCCACCACACTTTGATTGAAAAAAGTGGCAGTGTCGCCCATACAGCCTGGACTGAAGTGAAAGTCCACCATGGGGGTGGCATATACCCTGAGGGGCTTCAGCAGGGTGTCCCTGCAATTGCCCTCATTTTTTACCACCAACTGGACCTCATACTGGCCTTTGGTATCATAAATGTGCCGGGGTGCAGGCTGCTGGCTGTACAGGCCGTCTCCAAAATTCCATTGGTAGGTATGTGTAGCCGGAGGGCCACTGCTGAGGTTGATAAATTCGACTGCTTGTCCCTCGCATACAGCAGCGGCTACAAAATCTGCCTCCGGCCGGGGATAAACGCGCTGGAGTTGCTTCAAGCTGTCGCTACGTCCATGCTCATCGCGTATGCTCAGCTGAATCTGGTAGGTGCCCGGGTGCTGGTAGGTGTGTCTGGCCTGGCGGTTGGTGGAAAAATTGCCATCCCCAAAATCCCAAATAAAGGAGCTGAGCTGGGCGTCGCCTTTCTGGCTGCTTTCCACTATATGGAGTTGTTGGTTTTGGCAAGTTTGCCCGGCAGTAAAGTGTGCACGGGGCGGCCTCCACACCTGTACTTCCCGCTCAAAAACGGCTTCGCAGCCCTGAGGAGTACGCAGCTGTACCCGCAGCGGATAAGCGCCAGGCTGCTGGTAAAAATGTGCCGGAGCAGGGCCAGTGGCCGTATCTCCATCCCCAAATGCCCAAAGCCATTGGTCGTGTTGGCCGGCTCCATAAGGTTGAAACCACAGGGTATCTCCCTGGCATATTTGCCGGTCTGTGAGGTCGATATACGGGCGCTGCTCCACCCGGGCCACTCCCTGGCTTACTTCTGGGCAGCCATAAACCGACCTGGTGTATAGCGATATTTGGTAGTTTCCGGGATGTTGATAGGCATGTAATGGGCTGGCAAGGGTGTCCTTATGGCCATCGCCGAAGTCCCACAGCCAGGATGTAAGCGGAATGGAATAGGGGGAAACCCTGAAGGTGCCAGGGACACCCTGGCAGAGGGTATCGCTTGGGATGTGGAAGGTTTCCCGTGGAAAAACCTGTATCCTCACTGAGTCTGTATGCTGACAACTGCCGTCTTCCAGGCTGGTGGTAAGCTGATAGGAAAAGGTGAGCACCTCCGGGCCCGGATTTTCCAGCTGCAGCCCGCTACGGGCTGCCCGGGGATCGGCCAGGCCCGTAGCGGGACTCCAACTGTATGTGCGACCTGGCAGGGGGGCGTATCCCAGCACCATACTATCGCCGGCGCACATACTGGTGTCGGGGAGCAGGCGGCTGTTGAGGGCATCGTGAATATAGAGCCGGGCAGTGTCGGCATCATACACCCCTGAGCAAACGACCTGGTTGGTATATATCAATTCGATGTATTCGGTATCCTCTACCAGTTGATCGGCCAGAATTTCTACCTCAATGATGGCGATACTGTCCCCTTTTGCAATAAAAATGCTGTCGGGGAAGGGGCGGTAATCCACCCCAGGCAGAGCCGTTCCACCTATGCGGAAGTGAAAGCTGCTGTTTTCTGGCGCAGGTTGGTTGAGCGAACAGATAAATCGACCGTTTGTACATGCCTCGGTGGCGAAGGGCTGACCGGAATTCCCACTGCTACTGGCACGCAGGTCCAACTGGGGGGTACTGCAGCCAATGCCCCCTGCTTCGAGCAGTACGGCAGAGTCCAGAATGTCGTCAGAACCATCAGCAATGGCAATGACGACGTGATAAGTTTCGCAGGGCTTTACGGCTGCCTGGGCTACCAGCGGCCGGGTAAAGCCATTGTAGTTGAGGGTGACACCCGTATAATTGTCCACATACCAGTAGGCATTGGCATCGGGATTTACATTGTTGATGCTCACAGGGGTGCTGGTGCCGGGCACCAGGGCAATGTTGCGCCTGCCCTGTATGCCCGGCCCGGAGATGAAGAAGGCAAAGAGGTCATTGAAGGCGGAGCCCACATAGTCGAGGTACTCTTCCGAAGCGAATACATAGCTGATGGAAAGGGTGTCACAAAAGGGCACAATGTCAAATTCAATTACACAAGCATCGAAAGTGGGCAGGCCATTTACCAACTGCGACAAAGGCTCATAACCAGCTCTGTTCAGGCTGGAAGAAGCCAGTACATCAGTAGCTTTTTGTCCCTGCTGGTTGGAGGCCTCGTTTACCTTACCCGTAGAAATGATGACCCCGCTTTGCAGGCCGGCTTGGGACCGGCTGCCGTCAAAACTGCCCATCGCAAATACTGTGTCGCAGGAAGTGCTGAGGTTACTGATTTGAACCCCTCCGCCAAAAAGCGCATGAAGCATTTGCCTCACACTTTCACCCTGCTCCACCAACAGCTGTGCCCGGACGGAATATTGAATAAAAAGAGCAAAGATGCATATCATCAACCTGCGAATGTTCATAAGGGATGGCTGGAAACCAAATTTGGAGGTTGATGAGGGT
>RFHT01000347.1 GCA_003696835.1 Bacteroidota bacterium | reverse complement strand
TTTTACATCACCCACTCCAACTTTAAGGTGGCCTACGGCAAAAAGCGCATGACCGACTACATAGAGTATTACAAAAATATTCTGAATAAGTAGGGGGGCCACATTTGGGAGTTATCCTAACAACGCTTTTTTATTTTGGACGTTTTGCTGTAAGCTTGTAGGTGACACATTCACCCTAACCCTTTTTATGATGAAAAACCACATTTTTTTCGCCTTCATATTCATGATACTTGCTCAGGCAGCCAATGCCCAGGGGCTGCCATCCAACATGGAAGCAAAGATTGATCAGGTTCAATCACAATTTGGCCTAAGTGGCAAGGGCGTATTGACCATCATGATGGACAGAGGCATAGATTACCGGCATCCGGATTTTATAGATGCCAATGGGAAAACTCGTATCGCCTACATCTATGATTTGTATGAAAACAGTGGGGCGAATGACCCAGACAACCCCTTCGGAGTAGGGACCATTTATGATAGTACAGAGATCAATGCTTCTTTACAAAATGGAGGCACCCCCCTTACCAATGATCTCTTTGGTCATGGTACTGCTACCACGGGCATCATGGCAGGTAATGGCTCTGGGGTTTCTTCTGGCACCTCATTCAGAGGAGTGGCCTATCAGGCAAAAATTATCAGCATAATCGTAACCAAAGACTTTGTGCCGGCTTCGGGCAACAATCCGGGGCAGCAAGCTGCTTACAATCCTTCACTTCTCACTTACGCCTTTCAATTTGCCACCTTAAAGGCTGCCGAACTCAACATGCCCACTGTTACGCTACTCAACATTGGCTCCATTCAAGACCCAACCGATGGAAGCATCGCCCTATGCAACCTCATCGACGGCTACGTAGCGAGTGGCCACACCTTTGTGTGTGGTGTAGGAGATGACGGGGGTAAGGACAACCATGCCATTTCCACCCTGGTCCAAAATCAACCCACAGAATTTGTGATTCAAAAGGGAGAGGCCGGCAATCTGAGGTTTTCGGCATGGTATGCCGAAAGTGACCGGGTTGAAGTGAGCATACAACGGCCCAACGGCCAGGTAGAAGGCCCATTTGCTTCGCCTGCAGGCCCCACAAGTGCAGTGGATAATCAACTCAATCAAATCCATGTATATCATCGCGGGGCTGAGGTGGAGTTTGCTAATTCGAGTTCAGACCTAAGGCAAATACTCATTGACTTTTTTGGGGAAAACGGCACTTATACCATAACCCTCACCCCCACAGTAGTGGCCTCTGATGGGCGAATAGATGCCTTTCTTAACCCCGCATTGTTTTATAACAACAATGGTTTTTTAAACAATACCCACCCTGGAGGAAACATCAACTCATTTTCAGCTTGTCCCTCGGTCATCTCTCCCGGAGACTATGTAGCTACCAACACCTGGACCGATGTTAACGGGGTTTCGAGGATAAAAACTAACGAAGGAGCACCAGGCGAGCGATGGGTTGGATCTGCTACCGGCCCCACTATGGACGGACGCCTGGGCATTGACCTGGTGGCTCCCGGTGAAATTGCATGGGCAGCCTATGGAGCAGATTCTTATTATGCTTCCTTTGATTTCAATATACTGGAAAACAGCCAGCGCTACTATGGCATCCAAACGGCGGTGAGTGCGGCAGCCCCCATTGTTGCGGGCGTGATTGCATTAATGCTGGAGGTAAATCCTGCCCTGACTCCAGAGGAAATCAAAACCATTCTGCATGAAACTTCCACACAGGATAACTTCACCGGCTCCACCCCCAATGAACAATGGGGATATGGCAAGCTCGATGCGCTGGCAGCGATAAACCGTACTTTCCAGACTGTGAGCAGAGACGAGGTAGCTGCCGGGAAAATGGATATTTCGATTATCCCCAACCCTGCCAATGATTTTGTAGAAATTGCCTATTCGGCACTGTTGCCGAAACGCTTACCCCTGTCGCTCTATTCCATGGACGGCAGGAAAATCAAAGCGTTGATGGTTGCATCAGGTGAAAAGCTGGACTTAAGGGAGCTGCCCACAGGCGTATATCTGTTGCATGCGCACATAGGAGGCATGGTGCTTACAAAAAAGATCATCAAAAAGTAGCGGGAATCAGCCTATCCCCCCTTTTTTAGTATCCTTGCATCATGTCGCGCATAGGCTGTACTACCCGGGACCTTTGCTGCCCCTACTCTTTCAGGGACCACACCCATTCCCCTTTGGCATTCACATAGCCAATTTTAGCATGCTCCACCACCTGGTACAGGCCGCGCAGATAGTGCAGTTGTTCGTACTCAGCCGGGAGTATTTCCCGGCCTTTGCGGTCGATGAGGCCCTGGCGTTTGTGTGTGAAGGCCATGATCCAGGGCGGCTGCCAGCTGTGAATCTCATCATAGCCGGGATTGAGTACGGGCAGGCCCTGGGTGTTCAGCAGGTACTCAAAGCCGTTTATCTGTACTTTGGCGAGGCCATGATGGTATTCGCTGCTTTCTTCAAACTCGGCATGGTTCAGGGGGATGCCATAGCGGTCGAGGTAATGCAGGCGCCCGCGGCTGTCTTTGCACACCAGTACGTCCGGGCCCTGCTGCGCTATGCTTTTGTAGCGGGCGGGGATGAGCAGCTTGCCCTCGCGGTTGATGACTCCCCAGAGCAGGCTACCCGAAGTGCCATCGCTGCGCAGGGCCACCACGGCCAGTCCTTCCCTGAAGGGTTTTACCCGCTGGTACACTGGCGGAATGACCACCCTTCCGCTGTCGTTGATGAAGCCCCAGCGCCGCTTTTCCTGAAAAGCGGCCAGCCCCTCCTGAAAAGGCTGCACGGCATCAAAGCGTGCCTCTATCACCATGTTGCCGCTGAGATCGGCAAAGCCGTAGCGGCGGTCCACCTTCAGGGCCACCTTGCCTTCGCTCAGCTCGCCTATGTAGGCATACTCAACGGGAAAAATCGTGTCGAGCCGGGTGTTGAAGTAGCCGTAGAGCCGCTCTTTCTGCAGGCGGTACAGGCCGTCTTCCAACGAAATCTTGTCGTACTCCGGAGGCAATACCCAGTTGCCGGTGGTGTCTATGATGCCCCAGTTTTCTTTGTTTTTGGTGGAGCGGGCAATGGCCTTGCCCTCGTAAAAGGGTTGTACTTCCATAAAGGTGAGCCGGCTTACCTTTTGCCCATCCGGGCGGATGAGCACCCACTCCCGCTCATTGGAGGGGCGCACCACGGCCACCCCCCGGTAAACGTCACGGGCGTCGCGATAGGTTTTGTCATGCAGCACTTGCCCGCTGCTGTCTATGTATTGCCAGCCTTCCTGAGTTTTTACCCGTGCAATTCCTTCCTGAAAATCTCCCACCTCAACATACTGAGGCGGAATGGCCACCTTGCCGGAGAGGTGAAGGAAGCCCCAGAGGCGCCGGTGGCGGAAGGGGATGTACCCTTCGCTCAGCTTACCCAGCGCATTGATGGAAAAATCCTGGTAGTCAGGATTGCGTTCGTCAAGTATGAGGGAAGTGACGAACTGCCCCTTCATATCGAGTATGCTGAGCTTGTGGGCCCTTTGCTCCTGAATGAGCAGGGGGCTGGCGGGGCCGGGGTCGTGGAGGAAGTGGTAGGCAGCAGGTAACAGCTCTTTGGCAGTAGTATCCATAAGGCCCCATTTGTCTTTGAGCAGGTAAGTAAAGCTGCCTTCCACGGGCTCGGACATGTAGCTGAATTTGGGAGGGATAATAAAACTGCCATCCAGACGCATGAGGCCCCATTTGCCGCCTCCTTCCAGCAGGCGGGTTTCGCGTTGGGCGGGAGTTAGCTCCTGGGTGCCCAGGCGTACGCCCTCAAAGCACACCCGCAGCATGTCGTGGTGTATGGCCCCCAGGAAGGTGGGGCCATTGCGCAGCTTGTGTGCGGTCCAGGATTTTTTGCGCTTTAAGGTTGAATTCCCCTCCTGGTCGAGTATGTGGTAATAGCCATTGTAGTCCAGCACGCGCAAATAGCCGCTGGTGGCCAGGTCTTCGGTAAAAACTTTTTTGAAGCGGCTGCCGGTGAGCACGTAGCCATTGTCGTGGTCCACCAGGCCATAAAGCAGGTCCAGCCCGGGGCGGTCGCTTTCTTCGGCCACCAGGGAGAGGGAAGTCCCCTCAATGGGGGTAACGGCCTCGTATCGCGGCCCTATGGCCCAGCTGCTGTGGGCGCCGTTTTTTCGCCTGAGCCCCCAGTATCCTTCTATCTTCAGCCAGCTGAGGGTATCGGGTGAGCGGGCCACTTCTTCACGGAAGTAAGAGGTGGTATCCATCTGGGCGCGCTGAAGCTCAAATTCATTTTCATACTCATCTATGGAGCGTGCCACGATGAGCTTTCTTTTTTGGCTGGGGCGTCCCTCCTGGTCGAAACCGATCTGGGTAGTTTTGCCGTTGAGGGTAAGCAGGGCCACTCCCATAAATACTTTCACCTCGTCGTAAATGGGTTCGGCCAGGTATTCGCCATACTGGTTGATGATGCCGTATTTGGGCACGCGTACCTGCTGAGGCAGCTGAGGTACTGGCGCAAGGGGAGAAGGGCTTAGCCAGAGGGTATCGTAGCCCATCACGGCTACGCGTGCTACATTGTTCTGAAAATCGCCGGCGGTGAGAAAGCGGGGCGCAGCCAGCAGCTGGCCCTCCCGGCCATGTATGCCCCACAGCCTGCGGCCCCTCACCCAAAAGCGTCGGGTGCTGTCCATGCGTACACGTGCATACTGCATGGGCACCAGTAGCTTGCCCTGCCGGGTGAGTACGCCCTGGCGATTGTTTCTTTTTACCAGCAAATATCCCCCTTCCCAGTCTTCAATGCTTTCAAAGGCAGCAGGCGTAAGGGGTTTGCCGCTGGAGTCGGTCAGGCCTTCACCCCGGCCTTTGGCGTACACGTAGTTGGCCGTGAGCCTGCGCTTGAGGAGTACAGGCACAGAGTCCAGCAATTTTTCTCCCCTGAAATTATAAAGAGCTCCCAAATTGCCGGTGCGGGTTTGCATGAGCATTTCTCCCTGGTCAAAGGGATGGATGCGGTCAAATACGGGTTCGAGCAAAAAAGTATCGGCCCGCAGGGGCTTGACGCCCCACCACCGGCCCTGCTGGTAGGCGTACCACTCGCCGTACAAATGTGTGATCTGGCGGTAGGCCGGGGCCTCCACCACCTTGCCGAGGGTGTCAGTCAGGCCCATTTTGCCGGAGTCTATGATGGCATAGTGCAGCAGGTCAAAGCGAAAAATGCTGTCGTAGCGGGTGGGAATGATTTCGCCCAGCAGAGGCTGAATGAGGCCCATTTTGCGTTCATTTTTGGTATAAAAATGAATGCCTTCCTGCCGTATCTGATCAAAAGCAGGTGGACTGATGAGTTTGCCCAGGGTATCCATGATCCCATACTTCCCCTGGCTGGCAATGAGGTAATAGCCGTGTTTCTGGGAGAAAATATGATCAAAAGCGGGGGTGGAGATGAGGCCCCTGCTTTGGTGAAACACCCCAGCCTGTCCATTGCGGTAAATGAAGAAGTGTGAGCGCGAGGGCGCCGCTTCTACATAGTCATAGCGGGGCTGTAGCACTACCTCCCCTTGCTGGTTGATGAGGCCCCATTGGTGGTTTTGTTTAATTTCATACAATTGGCCAAAGCCATACACAGGGAAAAGTGATAAAACGAGCAGCCCACATATTCGTAGCAGCATGGATGTTGGATTAGGCGATGTTGGTATCCGGATAATGCTTGTATCCTGATAAAAATATCCTGAATGATGCGTATGACCGACTGTAATATAGCTCGTTTGAACTATATTTTGAAAAAAATAATGAAATTTCTGCTCACACTCCCACCCCCAGCAGGGCGCGCAGCTCTTCGGGTGAGTTGATGCGCTGCGGGAGGCTGCGCATGCGGAAGGTGTAGCTTTTTCCTTCAATGCGTGCCCGGGCGAAGTCTTCTTCATCAAAAATGGCGACCCGCATGCCGGGCAGTATCGCCAGCAGTTTGTTGGAAGTAGAGGGCGAAAAAGTAAAGCTGCCCCAGCTGCCATAAAGACTGCCCGTGCCTTTGTCGTAGGGCACCACTGCATTGATGTCGGGCATGATGTGATACACCCTGCTGATTTCCAGCTCTTGGGCGGCTTCGGGCAGGGCTACTTCAAATTGGGCAACGACCTGGCGTTTGTCTTCCATTTTCCAGATAATGTCCCAGTTGTAAATGCCAAATTGCTGTATGCGGAAGCTGCGAATCATTTCGGCCTGCATGGCCCGCTGCCGGCGTTCGGCTTCCAGGCGTGCCAGCATAGCCTCCCGTTGGCTGATGGCTGTTTCGTACCTGGCCAGTGCAGTTTCATAAGCTTCTTCCGAAACTGCAGGGGTAATGAGCATTTTTACTTTTTTGCTGCCATCGGTCATGTACAGGTAAAAAACGCCCTGGTAGCCCCTTTTGGGCCTGAGGTCCACCTTGCTCCACGACTGAGCAAACACCCACTCTGCCTGGCTGGGGATGAGGCAACCTTCCTCTTCTATACCGGCCCATTGCCAGTCGAGTTCTTCGAAGTAGGCCAGTTCGGGGAAATTCCTGGTGGAGGCATCTATGGGGAAAATGGGCTCATCTGCTGCCGGGGTACGGGGCTTGAAGGGTTTGGCCGGCTGGGGAGGCATTTCGGCGGCTGCATTATCCGGGGCCTTGCGGGGGTTGGGGCTGGGGCGGTCCTGCTGCATGTAGGCCCAGTTGCCATTTTCTTCATCCAGGCGGTAGAGGTTAAAGCTTCCCTGCACGTAGGAAGCCATTTCCACCTCCACGCCTTTTTCGGCATCGATGAATACGGGTTTTCCATTATGGCTGGCCCGTATTTCGAGCATGCCAGCCGATTGCAGCACATGGCTTTGGCCGGCGGAGTCGTACACCATAGGGATGCCGCTCAGGAGCATGTCAACTGCATCGTGATAGACCCTGAGGCTCACGGAAACGGCTTCTGTCACCGGCTGGCCGCTGATGTCCACCAGGGCCGATGCGGGAATGTGTACGCGGGTGCCGGAGGGCAAATCGTAGGTGTAGGATTCCGAAGCAGGCGTTTCAGCTGCAAAGGTTTGGGCGGGAGCCTGCACATGGTCAATGGGGGGGCTCACGGTGCGGACTTGGTGGGCAAGTGCTTCAGTTGGAGGCTGCATAGCAGGGCTTTGCTGATATGCTTCCTGCTGGTTGGTCTGCGCTGTGCATGCCAGTAGCAAACACACAACAATGCCCAGGCTGGGTAAAGTGAAGTTTTTCATGGGTTGGAGGGGGGTAAAACAAAATTAGTAAAGTAAGGATTTTACCCCAAAATACACTTTTCGCCTACCAAAAGCAAATAATTTGACAAATCAAAGAGAAATCAGGAAACCAGTTGATTCCAGGCGGTTTCCCAGTCTTCAAAGTCGAATTCCCGGCGTACGGCCAGCCATTTTTGGCGAATTTCGTCCAGGCACAGCCTGCCTATGCTGCCCTCGTGCTGGTGGTTTACTTTTTTCTGTGGCTTAAAAGTCCCGGCAGCAATGGCCCTTCCCACCTGCTTGTAGGCATCGCGAAACGGCACGCCCTGCAGCACCAGGCGGTTGACTTCCTCCACACTAAAGAGGTAGTCGTAAATGGGGGCATCCAGTATGTGGGGGTTCACCTCAATGTGTTGCAGCATGAAGGTGGTGATGTGCAGGCAGGCTTTGGTGTCGGCGATGGCGGGCAGCAGGCTTTCCTTGGTGAGCTGCAGGTCGCGGTGGTAGCCCGAGGGGAGGTTGGAAATGATGGCCCCGATTTGGGCAGGCAGGCTTTGGAGGCGGTTGCTTTTTGCCCGCAGTATTTCAAACACATCGGGATTTTTCTTGTGGGGCATGATGCTGGAGCCGGTGGTGAGCTCCGTGGGAAAACTGATGAAGCCAAAGTTCTGGCTCATAAAGAGGCATACGTCTGTGGCCAGCTTGTTGAGGGTGGAAGCCAGGGAAGAAAGGGCAAAGCTGAAGAGCTTTTCGGTTTTGCCGCGGCCCATCTGTGCATACACCACATTGTAGCTGAGCGTTTTGAAGCCCAGCAGGCGGGTGGTGAGGCTGCGGTCCAGGGGGAAGGAGGAGCCATAGCCGGCAGCAGAACCCAGGGGGTTCTGGTTCACTACCTTATAGGCCGCCAGCAGCATGTGCAGGTCGTCTATGAGGCTTTCGGCATAGGCGCCAAACCACAGGCCAAAGGAGGAGGGCATGGCCACCTGAAAGTGGGTGTAGCCGGGCATGAGTACGGCTTTGTGTTGCTCGCTCAGGCTGAGCAACTGCTCAAAAAGGGCCTGAATGTGCTGGGTGAGTTCTTTGATTTCGGCCAGAAAATACAGCTTGAGGTCCACCAGCACCTGGTCGTTGCGGGAGCGGCCGCTGTGCACTTTTTTGCCCACATCTCCCAGCCTTCGGGTAAGTTCCAGCTCTACCTGGGAGTGTACATCTTCCACGCCCTGCTCTATGACAAAGGAGCCCGCCCGGGCCTGGTCGTAGAGCTGGCGCAGCTCGCGCTGCAAACTGCCAAGCTCCTCTTTTTCGAGCAGCCCAATTTCATGCAGCATCTGTATATGGGCCAGGGTGCCCAATATGTCGTAGGGTGCCAGCCAGGCATCCAGCTCGCGGTCGCGGCCCACAGTGAATTCCTCCACCAACTGCGCTACGGGTGTTCCTTTGTCCCAGAGTTTCATGGGGGCGAATTTAGGTAGAATAGGGCATATAGAAAAGGGCAGCCAATATGCCTGCACTTCGCCAAACAATTAACCTTCCTCCAGCTCCAGGCCTTCCAGTAACTGAATATATGTTTCTATCCCCTGCCGTATTTCACTGAGGAGGATGTATTCGTTGGGGGTGTGTGAGCGAGCCGAATCGCCCGGGCCGATTTTGAGGGTAGTAAAGGGCATGAGGGCCTGATCGGAAAGGGTGGGCGAACCAAAATAGCTAAGCCCCAGCTGCAGGCCGCGCTGCACGATGGGATGCCGGAGCGAAATTCCGGAGGAGTTGAGCCGGAATGAGCGGGCTTTGACTTCGGATTTGAGGTGTTGGGCAATGAGGTCGAAGAGTTCGCGGTTGGTGTATTGCTCGGTACTGCGCACATCCACTACAAAGGTACAGTTGTCGGGCACCACATTGTGTTGGGTGCCGGCCTGAATCTGGGTCACGGTCATCTTCACCTCCCCCAGCAGGGGGGATACTTTGTCAAAGCGGTAGGTACGCAACCATTCTATGTCGGGCAGGGCTTCGTAGATGGCGTTGAGGCCTTCGTTGCGTGCCGCATGGCCGGTACGGCCACGGGCCGTGACATCCAGCACCATGAGGCCCTTTTCGGCTATGGCCATTTGCATGCCGGTGGGCTCTCCCACCACGCCCAGATGCACGGGTCCCAGCTCGGGCAGTATGCTGGCCACGCCATGCTTTCCCGAAATCTCTTCCTCAGCCGTAGCAGCCATCACGAGGCGGAAAGGCAGGTCTCTGCGTTTGTAGAAGTACAAAAAGGTGGCCAGCAGGGCCACCAGGGGCCCGCCTGCATCATTGCTGCCCAGGCCGGTGAGGCGGTCGCCCTGCAGGGTGGGCGTAAAGGGGTCGGACTCCCACCCCTGGCCAGGCCGCACGGTGTCGTGGTGGGAGTTGAGCAGAATGAGGGGCTGCTGCTCACGGGCATAGGCATTCTGGGCCCACACATTGTGGCCTTTGCGCCGGGCAGGCACGCCCTGCCCGGCCAAAAATGCCGCTATGAGGTCGGCAGTAGCTCCCTCCTCCCGGCTGAGGGAAGGCGTGGCAATGAGTTGCTGAAGCAGCTCGCAAGCCTGTTGGTGCAATTGAGCAAGGTAGGGATGATCGGTCATCTGATCATTTTTTATACTTGAACACGCAATTAAATCAAAAATGGGGTTTTTATTAATCTGACAAAGCCCCTATATTCATGCCCGGACTGCCCGTCTGGCTTTTTTGGCGGGTTTCCATTTTGATTAACCTACCAAACCTGCTTACTCCCATGACGACCTATCGCATAGCAGTAGTACCCGGCGACGGCATAGGGCCTGAGATCGTGCCTCTGGGCTGGGAAGTCCTCAGCCGTGCCGCTTCGGTTTTTGGTTTTGAGCTGCAAGCCACCCACTTTCCCTGGGGGGCAGGCCACTACCACGAGCACGGCTGTTTTATCACCGAAGCGGGCATGGAGCAGCTGGCCGAATTTGATGCCATCTATTTTGGGGCCGTAGGCCTGCCCGAAGTGGACGACACCCTGCCGGCCAGGTGCTATACCTTCAGGGTGCGCAATACCTTTGAGCAATACGTGAACCACCGGCCGGTGAAGCTGCTGCCGGGGGTGCTCAGCCCCCTGCGCAACAAAAGCCAGGAGCACATTGACTTTGTGGTGGTGCGGGAAAACAATGAAGGGGAATTTGTGCAAAATGGCCGCATGCTGCGGCCTGATAAGCCCGAAGGCCTTGCCACCGATACCAGCGTGTTTACCCGCAAAGGCGTCGAGCGCATCGCCCACTATGCCTTTCAGCTGGCCATGCGCAGGCGCAAACGCCTCACCAACGTAACCAAATCCAATACCCTCATCTATACCCTGGCCTTCTGGGACCGGGTGATAGAGGAAGTAGCGGCCCATTATCCGGAGGTGGAATACGACAAAATGTATGTGGACAACGCATCGGCCACCTTTGTGCTCAGGCCCGAGCATTTCGACGTTATCCTCACCACCAACATGATAGGCGACATCCTCAGCGACCTGGGAGGCGCCATCATGGGGAGCCTGGGCTTTGGCCCCAGTGGCAATATCAATCCTGAAAGGGAGTACCCTTCCATGTTTGAACCCATACATGGCTCGGCCCCCGACATAGCCGGCAAGGGCATAGCCAACCCCATAGGCACCATCTGGTCGGGGGCGCTGATGCTGGAGCATCTGGGCCAGCAGGCTGCTGCCCGTGCCATTGAGCAGAGCATAGCTGCCACTACGCAGCAGGGCATCCTCAGCCGGGATGCCGGCGGCAGGGCCAGCTCGCGCGAAATAACCGACCACATTTTGCAGGCTTTGTCCACCCAAAGCGCCACAGCATAATGCGGGTCATAGATCTCACCCTCACCCTGCAACGCCCCATGCGGGGCGTTGATTGGGAAATTACCCACCGTCTGGAACAGCACGGCTGGAACGGCCGCATGCTGAAACTGTATTCGCATGCAGGCACGCACATAGACGCCCCCTTTCACTTTGGGGTGGGCTCCACGACCATAGACGAAATCGACCCGGCCCGCTTTCGCGATACGGCCTGGCTGGCCGACCTGGGCAATACGGAGGAGGGCCAGCTGCTGGAGCCGGCGCATTTGGGGCGACTGGCCCAGGACTTTCCGCCGGGGCAGAGTCTGTTGCTGCGTACGGGCTGGAGCCGCTATGCCAGGACCGACCTGGCCCGCTACCGGGACCGCCTGCCGCGCATCAGCCGCAGCCTGGCACAGTGGTGTGTCCAAAAACGGGTGAATATGCTGGGGGTAGAGCCGCCTTCGGTTGCGGATGTCAACCAACTGGATGAAGTAAGTGAAATTCACCGCATACTGCTGGAAGCCGGGATTCTCATCATTGAAGGCCTGACTAATCTGCATCAGATCCGGCAGCCCAGGGTGGAGTTGTGTGCCTTCCCTTTGAGCATCAAGGGCAGCGACGGCGCACCCGCTCGTGTGCTGGCCTATGAGGAGGAGGGCGCATGAACAGACTGTTGCCCGATCCAACATGGAAGCAGTAAAAAATGTTGAAACTATGTCCCTGCAATCCTCTTCAACCGTTTCAAAAAAGCGCTATTTTTTGGTGTTTGGCACCTTTTTCATCTCCGTTTTGCTGTATGTGGACCGTGCCTGCATTTCTTCAGCCAAAGACGCCATTGCCACCGACCTGGCCCTGAACGACCTGCAAATGGGCTGGGTGCTGTCCATTTTCACCCTGGGCTATGCCCTTTTCCAGACGCCTTCGGGCTGGCTGGCCGACCGCCTGGGGCCGCGCCGGGTGCTGAGCCTGAT
>RFHT01000346.1 GCA_003696835.1 Bacteroidota bacterium | reverse complement strand
TTTGCGGCTTTGCGAGCAACAAATATCATAACAACAAGCTCCCACGAAAATGGCACGCAGAGACGCGAAGGCGCAAAGAGAACCCCTTCGCGTCTTTGCGGCTTTGCGAGCAATAAAAACCCTTCTTAGCGTCTTTGCGGCTTTGCGAGAAATAAAAACCCTCTGCGGCGACAGCACTTTTCTGAGCCTTCGGCAGCATTTCAGCCCCATGCCCAATGGGTCATGGAGTTCGTTCATCAGCGTGATGGCTGTCCCTAATTCTCAAATAGTTCAGCCCGCTTAACGCATAGAGAAGTAGTTATTGAATCACTCCCGAACCGATGAGCTCATCCTGCTGGTACCAGGCGGCAAACTGCCCCGGGGTGATGCCGCGCTGGGCCTGGTCGAAAATGACGTACAGCCCTTCGGGCTGGCGGTAGAGGGTGGCTGGCTGCAGGGGTTGGCGGTAGCGTATGCGCACATCGTAGCGGGCCGAGCTGCCCAGGGGCAGCTCCAGGTCGGGGCGCAGCCAGTGTAGGTCCGCCACCGGGATGAAAAGCCCCGGACGGTTGAGGCCGGGATGCTGCTCGCCCATGCCGGTGTAGATGATGTTGCGCCTGGTGTCGGTAGCAATCACAAACAGGGGTTCGGGCTTGCCACCTACCCGCAGGCCTTTGCGCTGGCCAATGGTAAAAAAGTGGGCCCCATCGTGCTGGCCTACCTCCTGGCCGTCGGAGGGCTGGTAGGCATAGTCCTGCGCCAGCAGGCGAATGCGCTGGGGGCTGCCGTTGAGGCGACTGAGCTCCTGCAGCCGTTGGGTGTAAATGGGCGAATCCGAAGGCACCTCAATGATGGGCCCTGTTTTGGGTTGCAGCTGTTGCTGCAAAAAGTCGGGCAGGCGCACCTTGCCCACAAAGCAGAGCCCCTGCGAGTCCTTTTTCTCCGCCGTCACCAGGTCCAGCTTGCGGGCAATTTCCCGCACCTCCCCCTTTTTGAGCTCCCCTATGGGAAAGAGGGCTTTGGCCAGCTGCTCCTGCCGCAGCTGACACAGAAAATAGCTCTGGTCCTTGTTGGCATCGGCGCCAGCCAGCAGGCGGTAGAGGGTGCGGCCCTCCACCTCCAGGGTCTCCTTGCGGCAGTAGTGGCCCGTGGCCACAAAGTCGGCCCCCAGCCTGAGGGCCTTATCGAGGAAAATGTCAAACTTGATTTCGCGGTTGCACAGCACATCGGGGTTGGGGGTGCGTCCCTGCTGGTACTCCCTGAACATGTAATCGACTATGCGCTGCTTGTAGGCCGCACTCAGGTCGATGGTTTGAAAGGGAATGCCCAGCTTCTGGGCCACCAGCAGGGCATCGTTGCTGTCCTCCAGCCAGGGGCACTCCCCGCTGAGGGTGACCGACTCGTCGTGCCAGTTTTTCATAAACAGCCCGATTACCTCATAGCCCTGCGCCTGGAGCAGGTAGGCCGCCACGCTGGAATCCACGCCTCCCGATAATCCTACTACAACTCTTTTCATGCCACAAAGTTAAGCAATTTGTTTGTACCTTCGCATAAATGAAGGATGTGAAACAAGTATATACCGTAGGAGAGCTTACGCAATACCTGAAGTATTTGTTGGAGCAGGACACGCGCCTGCGGGGCGTAAGCGTGAGCGGCGAAATCTCCAACATTACCTACCATAGTTCCGGCCATGTGTATTTCAGTGCCAAAGATGCGGGCGCCCAGCTCAGCTGTGTGATGTTCCGCTCCTATGCCCAGCGGGCGCCCCGCCTGCAAAACGGCGATAAGGTGGTACTGACGGGCAACATGACCATCTACCCGCCCCGTGGAAATTACCAGCTGATGGTACAACTGGTGCAGAAAGAGCTGGGCAAGGGTGACTTGTACCAGCAGTTTTTGGAGTTGAAGGAAAAATTGCAGAAAGAAGGCCTGTTTGACGCGGCCCACAAAAAACCCATACCGCTGCTTCCCCGGCGCATTGGGGTGTTGACTTCGCCCACGGGCGCGGCCATACGCGATATAATCCGCACCCTTCGCAGGCGCTACAACATGGGAGAGGTCATCATCATCCCCACCGTGGTGCAGGGCGAGCAGGGCGTGGCCTCCATTGTGCGCTCGCTGAAGCAGGCCGAAGGGAGCGGAGCAGATGTGCTCATTTTGGCGCGCGGAGGGGGTTCCATAGAAGATTTGTGGAATTTCAATGAAGAAGCCGTGGCCCGGGCCATCTATGCCTGCAGCATCCCCCTCATCACGGGCGTTGGGCACGAATCCGACTTTACCATAGCCGATTTTGTGGCAGATGTGCGGGCCTCCACGCCCACGGCCGCCGCCGAGCGGGCCGTGCCGGAAAAAGCGGCCATCTATCAAATGCTGGAGGAATACCGCCAGCAGCTGAAGCGGGGCCTGCAGTACTTTATCGATTTCAAGCGGCAGGTGCTGGACGATTATGCCAACCGGCTGGAGCAGGCTGCCCTGAAACAGCTGCGCGATAAGCGGCACGAGCTGGCCCTGCTGCAAACCCGCCTCAAGGGCATGGATACCACCCGCCTGCTCGACCAGGGCTATACCCTCACCCTGAAAGCGGGCAAAATTTTGAAAAGCAGCCAGGAACTGAAGGAAGGGGAAACCATAGAAACCGTCTTTGCCGACGGGCGCGTGCGCTCGGAGGTGAAGCAGGTAGAGAAAAAATAGATTCCTTGATTAAATTGTTCATTTTCAATGGGTTGTATGAATCGCCTCCCCCTCTCCATGTATTCGCCACCATCAACATTGAGCTATTATGCCAAAATATTTTATTACACTGTTATTGATTTGGGGCAGTTTTTACCTGGCTTGTCGCACCAAGCAGGCAGCTCCAGGGGCCTACACTACAACTGCGGTACAGGCACAGCAGCCGGACAGTCCGCCACTCAACCGCTTTGAGCGGGCCATTGAAGCCTTTGAGGCCGCCGACCAGGAGGGAGCGTCCAATATGGGTAAAATCGTGTTTACGGGCAGCTCCAGCATTCGTATGTGGAAGAGCCTGGAGCAGGACATGGCCCCGCTGCAGGTGCTCAACCGCGGTTTTGGGGGTTCTACCATCCCGGAGGTGACTCATTATGCCGAACGCATCATCCTGCCCTACCGCCCGCGCTGCATTGTGCTCTACGGAGGCGACAACGACATCGTGGACGAGGCGGTGACACCTGAGCGGGTATTGGAAACCCTCAAAGCCTACCAGGCCAACATTCAGCAACACCTGCCGGGCACCAAAACCTGGTTTATTTCCATCAAACCTTCCCCTAGTCGCCGGCATTTGCTGCAAAAGGCCCGGCAAACCAATGCGCTGGTGAAAGCCTATACCGAAACCGACAGCCTGATGGCTTACATAGATGTGGCCACTCCCATGATGGCAAGTGAAGATAAGATCCGCCCCGATATTTTTATTAGCGACAGCCTGCACATGAATGCTTCGGGATATGCCTTATGGACGCCCATTGTCAAAGCGGCTTTGATGGAGGGATGTAGGTGAGAGGTCACAGGATGCAGGTGACAGGATGCAGGTCACAGGTGACAGGATGCAGGTCACAGGTCACAGGATGCAGGTCACAGGATGCAGGTCACAGGATGCAGGTCACAGGTGACAGGTGGCAGGTCGAAGATGCCATTAAGGTACTGGAGCGAAGCGGAAATCCCTCAAGGGGATCACAAGGATTACCCCTGCATCCTGCATCCTGAATCCTGCAACCTGCAACCTGCATCCTGCATCCTGCACCCCCCTTACCGCTTGAAGAGCTTGTGCACACTCAGCAATTTTCCCCGCTTGCGCACCTCCAGCAAATAGAGACCGGCAGGGTAGGGGAAGGGCAGGCTATAAACATGCGTACCTGCCGGCAGGCTACTCTGATAGAGCTGCCGCCCGCTGGCGTCCACAAGCCGAAGGGAAAGCGGGTAGGGCAGAGGCTGCGGTACTTGCACAAAAAGATGCTGGCCGGGAGGATTGGGAAAAACGCTCAACTGCAGGGGGGCATTTTTTTCGGGCAAAGAAGTGGAAGCCAGGTCCCGTACCGAAAAGCCGTCCACACCGGCTTCGACCAGGTTGCCTGGCTCGGGGTCGGCGGCCACGAACTCTATGCGCATTTGCTCATCGGGTTGGAGGAAATCCCGTACCCGGAATTCGGACAGGTTCCAGCGGTCGCCGTTGAAGGAGTTGGAATAGGTGGCCACCACAGCCGTTTGCTGGCTGTTGCTGATGCGCACTTCCAGAAAGCCGTTGCCCGCCTGTCCGTTGGTGTTGTCAATGTAATTGATGAGCCACCAGTAATAAGCAATGACCGGATCCTGCTGCTGACTAAGGTCAAATACGGGCGAGCGCAGCAGTGTAAAGCCATTGTCCACGTCATTGTCGAAATATGTTTGACTCTCATTGCCAGTTACATAGGCCTGGTCGCCTTTATCATCCAGCAAGTCCTCACCCGGATTGAGGGGAATGCCAAAGCGGGTGGTGAGTTTGGGGCGGGCCCGTTCCCACTGGCCTGCCGTGGCGTCTCCTTCGGTTTCCCAGCCAAAATCCAGGGCAAAATCGTCGTAATAGCCCGGGCTGAGTAGTACCACGATCTGCTGGCGGGTGGTGGGTTGAATTTCCACCTGCTGAGTAAGGTAGCCCCATTTCCCCACAATGAGCCGGTAAATACCCGCCGGAAGGTCCGTGGCCTGCGCCAGCCCACTGCTATCTGTTTGAAAATCAAAGGCCTGATCGACTCCCAGGGGAATGGCCTGCAGCAGGGCAGCGGGCAGGGGCTGGCCGCTGGAGGTGTCTTTTACCAGCACCTCAAAACTAGTAAGCGGTGCAGGGGTGAGGGCAACGTTTTGTAGGGTGGTTTGGCCGGCAGTGAGGGCCACCTCCAGGGTATCGGGCAGGAAGCCAAATTTGTAATACACCACCTGCAGCCTGCCATCCCGTGCCAGGCCAAATTTGTAGCTGCCATCAGCCTGACTGTAGGCTACCTCCGTTTCGTCCAGCACCCGCACAATGACCTCATCAAGTGGTTGTAAACTTGCTGCATCCGTTATCTGTCCTTCCAGGTAGGCAGCCCGCAGGTAGTGCGGCTGCAGCACAAACAATCCCTCCTCAATATCCGAAGCCAGGATGAGGCCGGAAGGCAAAAAGGGATAAGCCCCCCAGCAGCCATCGGTGCCCACCCCGCTGGCCGGGCTGGTGTCGTAGTAGCCAACTTCCACCAGCACATCGGGCCGGTGCGCATCGGTGAGGTGGATGCCGTCCTTGTAGTAAGAGGTGACCAGGTAGTCGTTGAGAACGTGTACGTTGTGGGGGATGGCCTCGCCCCTGCTCAGGCTGGAGCGTACCGAGTCCAGGGCTTGAATGCTGGCCGGGTTGCGCACATCCCAGGCGCGCACATACACATCGGAGGTTTCGTCGGTGGTAAAGCACACATCGCCTGCGTCGTTGAGCCAGGTATTGTGAGTGGCGGCCCGGTGGTAGGTGCGGCTGCTCAGTTCGGTGGGGTCGGCTTTGTCCGATACATCGATGATGGTCAGCTGGTGGGCGTAAATTTCGGCGGCATAGGCCAGGTTGTTGCGCACATACACATCGTGCACATAGCGGTGGTCATAGACGCCCACCAACCGGGGATTCCAGGGGTCCTCTTTCAGGTCGCACATCAGCATGCCGCCATTGAACAGCCCCCTGTCCAGTCCCACGATGTAAAGGATGCCATTTTCATCAATCCACAGATTATGGCTGGTTTCAGCTCCGGCAATGATGGTGTCCTTTACCGCAATCTGGTTGGGCAGGTTTTGTAGGTCGATGATCTGCAGGCCGTTGCCGCCTTCGTTGGATACATAAGCATAGTGCCGATAGGTTTTGATGTCTCTCCATGCCGTGGGCACTCCCGCTGCAAACTGCACTTGCTGCGGACGGGCCGGGTCGGCCAGGGAAACGATGGAAAGGCCCTCCCGGGTACCCACCAGGGCATATTCGGTGCCGTCGTCGGCTGCATAGCCCCAGATATCCGTCAAAAACTGCTGGTATTGCAGCCTCCCAACCAGGGAGATGTTTTTGGCCTGCTGCCCATATATAAAGCCGGGCATGAAAAGAAAGGAGAGATAAACAAGGACACGGAAATACTTCGGCATGGTGTTTTTTTTGATTGGGTAAACGTGTAAAATGGTAGAATAGTGGGGTTGGTGCTTGCAAAGTAACACCTCTGGCGAAGAAGGCAAAGCTTTTCGCTTGATCTTTCCTTCAATAACCCTATCTTTAAAACACCAAGCCATTTAACTGACCAAAATATGAAGGTCTCCAAACGCAGAGCAATGTTAAAGAGCCTGGGCATGGAAGTGGACCAGGCCATGATTGATAAGTATCGTATAAGATAAAGCGGATTTGCAGATTTTTTGTAATTTGGCAAATAAAGCAGTCTTACTTTTTTGTTGAAAGAGGCTGATTGTGGTCCCTTTTTCATGTTAACAAAGAAAACGAGATGAGAATAGATGTAAAGAGTGAGATGCTGCAATGGGCAATTAAACGCGCCGGATTCGATGAACATGAGTTGGTGATTAAGTCGCCGGATTTGGGAAAATGGCTGAGTGGGGAAAGAAAGCCTACTGTGAAGCAGTTACAAAAGTTTGCCAAAAAGGTCTATTTGCCTTTTGGTTATTTATTATTGTCTGAACCTCCTCAGGAACACCTCCCTATTCCTTTTTTTAGAACCCAAAAGAAACAAGCAAAAAAGACAACAGATTTAAATGTGTATGACACCATCCTGATGTTGCAGCAAAGACAGGATTGGTTGAGAGAATATTTGATAGAAAATGAGTTTGCTGCTTTACCCTTTGTTGGGAGGTTTCAAAATCAGGAGCACATAGATGAGAGCAAAGTGGTCGATGATATTCGCCAAACCTTGAATTTGTCTCAGGATTGGGCAAGCGAATTTAGCAGTTGGAGTGAGGCATTGGCTCATCTGGTGAATCAGATTGAAGACCATCGGATAATTGTTGTGTTTAACGGAGTTGTGGGGAACAACACCCATAGAAAAATAGCTGTTGAAGCATGCCGGGGGTTTGTGCTGGTGGATGAAATGGCTCCTTTTATGTTTATCAATAATGCCGATGCCAAAGCGGCCCAAATGTTTACCATTGTACACGAATTGGCTCATATCTGGCTGGGTTACAGTGCCGGTTTTGATTTCAGGTTGATGCGGCCCGCTGATGACCCACTGGAGAAAATGTGTGATGGCATTGCTGCAGAGTTTTTGGTGCCTTCCAAGGCATTTGGAATATTTTGGAAGAAAAGCCAAAGTATTGAAAGGGCGGCCCGGCATTTTAAAGTAAGTGAGATCGTGATTGCCAGAAGGGCGCTGGATACTGGAAAAATAAATCGGCGGCAATTTTCTGATTTTTACTATACCTATATCCATAAGGAACGAAATAGGAAAAAAAGTCAGGGGGGGAACTTTTATGCAACCACGCGAAAACGCCTTAGTCCTACATTTGGGGCTCATATTTATCATGCGGTCACATCAGGTCAGCTTTTATACCGAGATGCTTATAAGCTCACAGGTCTAAAAGGAAACACCTTTCAAACTTTCTTTTCAACATATCTGGGAGAATAAATGAGGATATATGTGGCAGATAGTAATTTTTTTATCCAGGCTCACAGAGCCAATTACCCCCTCGACATTGTTGTGAGCTTTTGGAACAAGGTGAAGCAGCTCGCGGATCAAGGTATAATCATAAGCATTGATAAGGTCAAGAAAGAACTATTTGACCAGAATGATGAATTAGAAACATGGTGCAGGGAAAATCTGCCACCATATTTCTTTAAATCATCTGATGATACCATTTCCTATTACACACAGGTTTGTGAATGGGCAGTTTCAAGGAACTCCCATTATTTACCAAGAGCAATTGACGAGTTTCTGGATGCTGAAGAAGCAGATGCTTTTCTCGTAGGATTTGCCCTGGCTGATCCTGCAAACAGGATGATTGTCACACAGGAGATCAGTCAGCCAAACCGGAGAAATAAAATAAAAATACCAGAGGCCTGTGATGCATTGAATATCAGGTATATAAACACTATCGGCATGTTCAGAGCATTAAGGGAAACTTTTTGAATATTCAACAACTCCAACCCTACAACCCACAGCTTATGCATACTTCATCCTCTTCCAACGGTCGGCGCCGTTTTCTTCGTCAGGCAGCCCTGGGCCTGGGCGCGGCAGCCCTGGCCGGCAGCCCGCTGCCCGCACTGGGCAAATCCGCTCAGGAGAAAAAGCTGGGCGTGGCCCTGGTGGGCCTGGGCAGCTATTCCACCCACAAGCTGGCCCCAGCTTTTGCCCACACCCAATACTGCCGCCTGGCGGGCATAGTAACGGGCACCCCTGACAAAGCCAAAAAATGGAGGGAGCAGTATGGCATTCCTCAAAAAAACATCTATGACTACCACAACTTTGATCGCATAGCTGAAAACCCCGACATCGACATCGTGTATGTGGTGCTGCCCAATGCCATGCATGCCGACTACGTGATACGGGCCGCCCGGGCAGGCAAGCACGTGATTTGTGAAAAACCCTTTGACGTAAGCGTAAAAAAGGCGGCCGCAGCCGTAGAAGCCTGCACCAGGGCAGGCGTGCTGTTGCAAATCGGCTACCGCTGCCAATACGATCCCTACCACCTGGAGGTGATGCGCATCGGCAGAGAAAAAGTACTGGGCGAGCTCAAGCTCATACGGGCATCGCATTCCTTCTTTGGGGTACATGGCAACAACTGGCGCTTTACCAACAAAGCCCTGGCAGGAGGAGGCGCCCTTATGGATGTGGGCGTTTATGCCCTACAGGCAGCGCGCTACAGTACCGGCATGGAGCCCATAGGCGTTTCGGCCCTGGCCTTCAATACCTACAAGGACAAAATGGACGGCATGGAGGAGAGCATGCTCTTTACCCTCAAGTTTCCCGGCGACATCTCAGCCCAATTGTTTGGCAGCTACGTGGCCAGAGAAGAATTTTTGGATATTTCGGCTGAAAAAGGGCATTACGGCCTGCGGCCAGCCTTCGGCTACGATCCGGTGCAGGGCTACGTGCTGGACCAACCCATGAATTTCCCCCACCACAACCAGCAGGCCGTACAAATGGATGCCTTTGCCCGTAACATTCTCGACGGCACAGCGGTGGTGGCCAGTGGCGAAGATGGCCTGCAGGACATGCGCATCATCGAAGCCATCTACCGCTCGGCCCGAAAAAATGGCAAACTCGTAAAAATCTAAGTCGTGTCATAGAGGCCGTAGTTAACAACAACATCCTCCCATGAAAATGGCTCGCAAAGACGCCAGGAGCAACCAACCCTTTGCGCCTCTGCGTCTTTGCGAGCAACCAACCCTTAGCGTCTTTGCGGCTTTGCGAGCAATAAACCCTTAGCGTCTTTGCGCCTTTGCGAGCAATAACCCCTTAGCGCCTTTGCGTCTTTGCGAGCAATAAATCCTTAGCGCCTCTGCGGCTTTGCGTGAAATAAAAACCCTTCGCGCCTCTGCGGCTTTGCGTGAAATAAAAACCCTTCGCGCCTTTGCGCCTTTGCGAGCAATAAACCCTTAGCGCCTCTGCGGCTTTGCGTGAAATACCAACCCTTAGCGCCTTTGCGGCTTTGCGAGAAATACCTCCTTCGCGCCTCTGCGTCTTTGTGCGAAAAAAACCCTTTGCGGCTTTGCGTCTCTGCGAGAAAAAAACTTTGTGCCTCTGCGTCTTTGCGAGCAACCCAAACCTTCGCGCCTCTGCGTCTTCGCGAGAAAAAAATATTGTAACAACAAAAAGCTTTCATTAAAATGGCACGCAAAGACGCGAAGGCGCAAAGAAAACCCCTTAGCGCCTCTGCGAGAAGAAAACTTAATGTCTATACAAGTACCCCCAAAAAATGACAGAAAACGAAATATCAAAAATAATAGTCGATACCTGCTACCGGATTCACGTAGAACTCGGCCCAGGTCTATTTGAGTCAGTCTATGAAGAAATATTGGCCTATGAACTCATGCAGCAAGGGCTTCAGCTTGTCCGTCAACAAGCCATACCGGTAGTTTGGAAAGAAGTCAAAATGGATCTGGGCTTTCGGGCAGATTTAATAGTGGAAAACAAAGTACTCATTGAAATAAAATCTGTAGAAGTAATTGCGCCCGTTCATCAAAAACAGGTTTTAACCTATTTGAAACTGACGGGCATAAAACTAGGTTTGTTGATTAATTTCAACGAAGCATTGATCAAAAATGGAATTACGCGAATAGTAAATAAATTGTAATTATCTATCTCACGCAAAGACGCCAAGGCGCAAAGAGAAACCAACCCTTTGCGCCTCTGCGTCTTTGCGTGAAATACCCCCCCTTTGCGTCTCTGCGCCTTTGCGAGCAATAACCCCTTAGCGCCTTTGCGTCTCTGCGAGAAATACCTCCTTCGCGGCTTTGCGTCTTTGCGAGAAATACCTCCTTCGCGCCTTTGCGTCTCTGCGAGCAACCAACCCTTAGCTCCTCTGCGTCTTTGCGAGCAACCAACCCTTAGCGTCTTTGCGGCTTTGCGAGCAATAAACCCTTAGCGCCTCTGCGGCTTTGCGTGAAATACCTCCCCTTTGCGTCTCTGCGGCTTTGCGAGAAATACCTCCCCTTAGCGCCTTTGCGTCTCTGCGCCTTAGCGTGAAATAACCCCTTAGCAGCTTTGCGAGCAAGCCCGCTCAGGCCAGTATGCCACTCAGTTCACCCGAGCTGTCGGCAAACTGCTGTATAGGCAGGCCCATCACATGGGCCATGCTCAGATAGAGGTTAGCCAGGGGAGTATTTTCCTCAAAGATGAGGTGCTGCCCCGTGCATAGCTTCCCGCCCCCCCTGCCGGCCAGGATGATGGGCAGGTTGTAAGGCGAGTGGCGGTTGCCGTCGCGCAG
>RFHT01000345.1 GCA_003696835.1 Bacteroidota bacterium | reverse complement strand
GGCGCAGTGGAAGCAGATGTACCTGTGCGTTTTTCCTGGACGCTGGCCGCTAATGCCACGCAGTATGACCTGTATGTATGGAAAAGCGGCACAAGCAGGCCCGCTACTCCTACTGTAAGCGGCCTCACGCAGACATTTACCACGCTTTCGAGTCTCGAACGCTTACAAAGCTATGAATGGCAGGTGGTGGGCCGAAATTCTTGTTTTGCTACCAACTCCCCGGTTTATACCTTTACCACTTCCGGCCTGCCAGACCTCACGGTAAGCGAGCTCACCTTCAACTCCAGCGTTCCCTCCGGAACGGTATTCGACCTCAGCTACCAGGTTTCCAATGTGGGCAACAGCAGCACCGGCACCCAGAGCTGGGTGGAGCGGGTGTATTTGTCGCCCGATCTGGACCTGCGGCAGGCAGATGACATTTTGCTGGGTACCTTCCCCAACCTCAGCTACCTCGTAGCTGGTGGCACTTATGAGCAGCGGGTGCAGTTGCAGTTGCCTCCCGGTCTCATAGGGGTGTATAAACTTTTTGTCATAGCCGACCAAACCGATGCTTTTTGCAATGATTGTGCGCCCGGACAACCTCGTTCGTTTCATGGAGGTATCAAAATGGTGGAGCTGGACGAGCAAAACAACTGGGCTTATTCCGATTTGACCATCTATCCTTCTCCGGCGCCGGATTTGCAGGTAAGCAGTGTAGCGGCGCCCATTTCTGCTTTTGGGGGTGATTCTATTACCCTTACTTACACCCTGAGCAACCTGGGCGATGCAGCTTTGCTACCCGGCAGATGGACGGATGAAGTATGGATTTCTCAACAGGCAGTTTTCAGGCTCAAAACAGCCGCCTGCTGGCAAGGCTGGAAGTACGGGACTCCCTCGCCATACTGGAAAGTCGTGTGCGGGCGTTGCGGGTACAAATTCCCTACGAGTTCCAGGGTACTTATTATCTGCATGTGGTTGCCGATGCAGAAAATGACGTTGTGGAGAATGCATTTGAAGGCAACAATACAGGCAGCACGACCCAGCCGCTGGAAGTTACCCTTACGCCCCCGCCTGATTTGCAGGTGGTTGAGGTGAATGGCCCTGGCCAGGGCCGTTCAGGCGAGCTGATCAGTGTGAGCTGGAGGGTGGAAAACCGGGGGGCCAATCCACCTCCCAACCCCATCTGGGCCGACCGGATATTTTTGCATGATCAAACGGTCTTTGACCCCAACCGGGCCATTTCCCTGGGTACTTTCTACTACCAGCAGCGGCAGGCACTGGCCCCAGGCCAAAGCTACGAACAGCAGTTTCAGCTATCCCTGCCCAACGGTCTGAGTGGTACTTATTACCTCTTTGTAATGACAGATGCCGATAATGAGGTATTTGAATTTAATTTTGAGGGGAATAATGTGGGGAGCGCCACACAGGCGCTCGAAATAGCCCTTTCTCCCTCTCCCGACCTGGTGGTAGAGCAAATTCAGCTGAATGATACGCTGCTGGCCGGTAGCCTGGTTCAATTGGCATGGACCGTGCAAAACCAGGGAGATGCCTCCGCAGATGGTGCCTGGATGGACAGGGTATATCTGGGAACAAGACCCAATTTGCCCCCCGACAGCCTGATGCTCCTCAAGACTGCACCCCAACGACGAACCCTCTCCCCTGGTGGCAGCTATACCGATACGGCTGAAGCGGTATTGCCTTACCGCAACCTGCTCACAGGCAGCTATTATGTGTATGTATTCACAGACCACGAGGATGAGGTATATGAACACCAGGCCGAGCACAACAACCAGGCTTCGGCTGTCGTCTATATCGACAAGCTGCCTGCCGACCTCGCCATTACAGCAGCGGAGCTATCCGATTCGACGGATATTGATGCACCATTGTTGTTTTCCATGGAGGTGAGCAACCTGGGACCGTGGCAGCCCGATGCCGACGCCTGGCAGGATGAGGTCCTCCTTTCAATAGACAGAATTCCCGAACGCAGCGACATTCGCCTTTTTCGCCTGTCACATATTGGCCCACTTATGCCGGGAAGCAGTTATCGCCTAACAGATACCCTCCACATTCCCCCAAATATTTCGGGCAACTATTTCCTGATTTTTCGGAATGATTTTCTTGGAAGTGTGGAAAATGACGCCAACCCGGGCAACCAAGTACGGGTTTTCCCCGTCTCAATTGCTGCCCAACCGCTACCGGATTTGGTAATAAGCAGAATAGAAGCTGTACCCACAGCCTTGAGCGGGCAACAAATACAACTCACTTACCACCTGGTGAATCAGGGAAGTGGTAGTCTGGAAGCTAGCGCACGTAAAGACCGCTGCTACCTCACCGATGCGCCCGCCATACAAGGTACGCGCCGCATTTTGCTGGGAACAACTATTGATGACACCCCACTTGGGCCGGGCGACAGCCTCAGCCTTTCACTCACGGCCAATATCCCGGCCTTCAACACTGGCAACTTCTACCTGACCTGCCAGGTAGATGACAGCCGCAGCGTGCTGGAAAGCGATGAAACCAATAACAGCCTTTCCACCCTCATTCGCATTGACCCTCAACCTCCTTCCGACCTGAGTGTACACAACGTACTGGCGCCCGCAAGTGCTTTTCTGGGAGACAGTGTGGACATCACCTACACCTTGTTTAACCACGGACCCAATACAGCCATTGGCCAAATCCAAAACCTGGTTTATAGTTCAGTCGATGCGCTGCTCAGCTCCGGGGATGTGCTGCTGGGTGCAGAGCGGGATTATGTGAGCCTCGCTCCGGGCGACAGCCTGGTACGCACCCTGCGCGAGCGGCTGGATGAAGTGGACCCGGGCAACTATTTCGAACTCAGCCAGGTAAATGCGCAGAACACCATTCCCGAAGTTTCCAGAAGTAATAACACCTCGGCCAGCACCTCGCCTCTGGCCGTGAATGTGCGCAGCCTGCAGGTAGGGCAGCAGGAAAGCACTACGCTGGATTTTGAAACCCTGCGGTATTATCAGGTGACGCCCGGGGCGGGCCTGGACATGATTCTGAATTTGGAAACAGATAACCCCAATGTGCAAAACGAAGTGTATGTGGCCCTGGGCCGGACTCCTTCTCCCCTGGATTTCGATTTTCGCCATACCACAGATGCTGCCAATCAGCAACTGCTCATTCCTCAAACACAGGCAGGGCCATACCTGATTTTGCTCAGAACTCAAACGGCCACCCGCGCACCGCAAAATGTGGATATTCTGGTACAAACGCTGCCATTTTCTATCCTGAACATTAGCCCCGGCCAAGCCGGGCAGGGGGTAGTAACCACCCGCATACAAGGCGCCGGTTTCCAAAGTAGCAGTGTAATTGAGCTACTCAATGGCGCTTCGGTGCTGAGCAGGGGAGAGCTGGTGGAATATATCAACAGCATGGAGATGCGGGTGCGATGGGACTTCAGCCAGATCCCCACTGGCGTATATGATGTGCGCGTAACCAACCCTGGCAGTGAGCAAGCCCTGCTAACAGACGGGCTGAGCATAGAAATTGCCCGCCCCTTTGATGTGGCCATTACCGACATCAGCCCGGAGGCTATACGGGTAGGTAAAACCGGTACAGTGAGGTACCTCATCCAAAACATTTCCAACCTGGACATCCCCATTGTGAAGGGCGACTTTGTAATCGATCAAAGCGTCACCCTGGAACGCATGCAAGGGGAAGGCAAGGTATGGAAGCAAAGTGAGTTGGGAGATGGTCAAACTGGCCTGGCAGATTTTATCGATTACGGCGATTTCCGGCATATTCCCTTTGTGGGCTACGATCTACAGCCGGGAGAGGAATTTGCGGTGGAAATGGAATTTTCGGGATACCGGGCGGGTTATTTCCGCATGGATGGCAAAGTGGCTCCACTCAACCCGCAGGATTTCATCAGTCTGCAGGCGGGCATCGCTGAGCGCTACCGCCAGCAGGCCCTGGCCGACCCCGAAGCCAGTGGGCTGAACCAAAACCCGCAGTTGCTGGCACAGATGCAGGACAAGCAGCAATGGATACAGCAGGTGCTGGGGGTTTATATCGATTGGGGGCTCATCAGCCCTGCAGATACCGTGGAGCTAAACAGCTTCTGTCCTGCCTGCCGCAGCTATTCCTACGATGTAGAATTAGGCGGGCCGGGCCGCATGAACCTCACAGGCATGCAAATGGGGCCCGGGCAGGACATGCTGTGGGAAATCAGCGTACCGGAAGGGGTCGCAGGAGGCCGCAGGGGCTGGGATTTCCTGGAAATCTCTGGCCCGCTGGAAGTAACGGCCAGTCCTTCCAATCCCTTTATCATTCATCTGTCTTCGTTGAGCAGTGCAGATTTCACTCCCAGTTTTCTTACCTCCTTCGGGCCAGGCTACGACTATTGCTGGCCCGTGCTCACAGCAGGGGGAGGTATAAGTGGGCTTGTGCCGGGTGCTATTAGCCTGGATGCCAGTGGGTTTACTTATTTTAATGAGGTATTTGGAGGAACCTTTGAGTGGGTGGTCCGAAACGACACCTTGTTTATTTGTTTTGTTGCCAACAGCCCGGGCACGGGAGAGGAAGGCTTTCCGGGCGGTCCCGGGCAGGCCGGGGAGCCGGGCGGGCCGGGTGGACCCGGTGGACCTGGGGATGACAATAACCCTGCCGGGCCTGGTGGGCCGGGCGGGCCTGGAGGACCCGGCGTAGGAAATACCCCCCCGGGACCTGGAGGCCCTGGTGGGCCCGGTGGGCCGGGAAGTGGAAGCAACCCCGGTGGACCTGGTGGGCCCGGCGGGCCCGGAGGGCCGGGTGGACCGGGTAGTCCTGGTGGGCCGGGCGGACCCGGTGGACCCGGTGGACCGGGTGGGCCCGACGGGCCGGGTGGCCCCGGTGGACCGGGCGGCCCTGGGGGACCCGGTAGTCCGGGCGGGCCTGGTGGGCCCGGCGGGCCCGGTGGTGGTGGGCCGGGTGGACCTGGCCCCAGCGGACCGGGCGGACCAGGCGGTAGTGGGCCGGGCGGTGGTGGTCTCAACAACTGCGACATAGCCAGTGCAGGCAAGCAGCTGTGTGATAAGTATTTTCAGGCTGCTGGCTGCGGTGCCACCCTCATCGACTGTGGGTTTGACATCCCCACGGGAATTGGTATTCCGGGCTGCCTGCTGGGCTTATACAATTGCGCTACAGGAGGCAATGACTTTACCAATGGGCTGGCCTGTGCCCTGGGGGATGTGGTGAGCTGTGCCAGCTTCATCTGCAAAGCCATTCCTGCATTGGCTTCTTGCGACCCCAATGAAATCGAGGGCCCGGCAGGGGTAGGCCCTGAGCGCTGGGTTTCGGCCTCCGAACCGCTGAATTACACCATTTATTTCGAAAACGACCCCGAATTTGCCACCTCAGCCGCACAGTTGGTGGTCATCCGCCAGGTTTTGAGCCCCCACCTTAATCCACTGAGTTTCAGGCTCAACGACTTTGGCTTTGGCCCCTTTACCTTCCAGGTACCCGCCAACCGCAGCAGCTTCAGCCAGCGCATCGACCTGCCCGACTCGTTGGGCATTGATCTGGAGGTGAGTGCTGGGGTGGATGTGGTAAACAGGGAGGTATTTTGGGTATTTCAGTCTATTGATCCGCTTACGGGTTTGCCTCCCTCTAATCCCTTTGCAGGCTTTTTGCCGGTGAATGATTCGCTGGGTGCGGGTGAGGGCTTTGTAAATTACTCCATTCTCCCAGCCAGCGACGCTACCACCGGCCAGGTGGTGGAAGCCAGTGCCGAAATTGTGTTTGATGTCAATACTCCCATTCACACCAACACCCACTTCAACACCCTGGATGCCGATGCCCCCGAAAGCCAGGTGCTTCCCGTGGAGATGGCCACCGACTCCAGCCACCTGCTGGTGCGCTGGGCCGGACAGGATGTGGGGGCTGGTCTGGCTACCTACGATGTCTATAGTTCGGTGGACGGGGGACCGCTGATGCTGTGGAAACGCTCAACTGAACTGAACAGCGACCGCTTTCCCGCTGAGCTGGGCAGGGGTTATTGTTTTGTATCGGTCGCCACCGACAGTGTGGGCAATGTGGAAGCCTTTCCTTCAGCTTGCGATGCCGAAGTCATTTTCACTTCCGATCTGGTGGGTATTGACCCCGTAGAAGCCACTGCTTCCCAGCTGCTGGGTGGGCGCTTACTGGCCGCATATCCCAATCCCTTTCACCAATCGGTACACATTCCCTTTGAGTTGTACCGCAGGGCTCAGTGCGAAATGGT
This sequence comes from Bacteroidota bacterium, assembly GCA_003696835.1. Lineage (GTDB taxonomy): Bacteria > Bacteroidota > Bacteroidia > J057 > J057 > J057. The sequence goes on along the minus strand of RFHT01000345.1, from coordinate 21,804 downwards.
CATCAGCGACCTCTATGGCAGGCAACTGCAAAGGTTGGAGGGTGGCACCTACTCGCCAGGTACACACGAGATGGTTTGGGATGGCCGCCTGGATAACAACTCCCGGCTGCCGGAAGGCATATACCTGTGCCGTTTGTACATAAATGGGCAGGCAGCTGGAAGCAGTAAGCTGGTGCTACTGAGGTAAGGTTTCAGCAATGTCTCTAACAAATGAGCCAGGAGAACACCCATTTGGGGTTCTTCTGGCTCTGTTCAGCTAAAGGTATCTATTTTGTTTTACTTCCTTTATTCACCCCTGTTGCGAATATTTGCCTGGGCAGCCGCTACCCGGGCCACCGGCACCCGGAAGGGTGAACAACTCACGTAGTCGAGCCCGGCTCTGTGAAAAAAGTCAATGGACTCGGGGTTTCCACCGTGTTCGCCACAGGCACCCAGGGGCATGCCGGGCCGCGCGGCGCGGCCTTTTTCTGCCGCATAGGCCACCAGGCGGCCTACCCCTCCTTCATCAATTTGCTTGAAGGGATCAAAGTCCAGAATTTTTTCCTTGAGGTAAACGGGCAAAAATTTGCCAATGTCATCTCTGGAAAACCCAAAGGTGAGCTGGGTGAGGTCATTGGTACCAAATGAGAAGAACTCGGCATACTCGGCTATGTGATCGGCCGTAAGGGCTGCCCGGGGCACTTCGATCATGGTACCTACGTGGAAAGAAATGCGTTCTCCCTGCTCTTCAAATACTTTTTCGGCCGTCTTGCGAATGATGGCCTCCTGCAGCACAAATTCGCGGTAACGCCCGATGAGGGGAACCATGATTTCGGGTTTTACGTGTATGCCTCTCTTTTTGACGTTTAAGGCGGCTTCTATGATGGCCCGGGTTTGTACTTCTGTGATTTCAGGGAAGGTAATACCCAGACGGCATCCACGGTGTCCCATCATGGGGTTGGCTTCAGTAAGGGAGGCGACCTTTTTCTGTATTTCTTCCAGAGATACCCCCATTGTTTCTGCCATTTGGCGCTGGTTTTCTTCTTCATGCGGCAGAAACTCATGCAGGGGAGGATCCAGCAGACGGATGGTTACGGGCAGGTCATGCATGCGTTCAAACAAGGCTTCAAAGTCGCTGCGCTGAATGGGCAGGATTTTGGCCAGCGCCTTTCTCCTTCCGGCTGTGTCATCGGCCAGGATCATTTCCCGCATGGCTACAATTTGGTCTGCCTCAAAAAACATGTGCTCGGTTCTGGCCAGGCCAATCCCCCGTGCTCCAAAATCTCTTGCCAATTGGGCATCTTCGGCCGTATCGGCATTGGCACGCACTTTCAGTTTGGCGTGTTTGTCGGCCAGGGCCAACAGGTCCCTGAGCTCGGTAGTGAGGGAGGGGTTTTGGGTAGGTAATTTGCCCGCATATACTTCTCCGGTACTACCGTTGAGTGAGATCCAGTCGCCTTCTTTCAACACTTCTCCCTGAACGGTAATGGTTTTTTGCTGGTAGTTTACCTCTATTTCTCCGGCGCCTGTGATGCAGCATTTGCCCATTCCGCGGGCCACAATGGCTGCATGAGAGGTCATACCACCGCGGTTGGTGAGTATGCCTTTGGCCAGGTGCATGCCCCTGAGGTCTTCAGGAGAAGTTTCATGCCGCACCAGAATGGTATCTTTGCCCTGGGCTGCCCAGGCTTTGGCATCATCGGCAAAAAAGACGATCTGTCCACTGGCTGCACCAGGAGAAGCCGGTAAGCCGCGGGCGATAACCCTGGCGCCTTTCAGAGCTTCATCTTCAAATACCGGGTGCAGCAAATCGTCAATGCGGGGCGCATCTATACGCATGAGGGCTTCTTTTTCGTTCAGCATGCCTTCTTTGAGCATGTCCATGGCTATTTTTACCATGGCAGTGCCAGTTCGTTTGCCCGTTCTGGTTTGCAAAATCCACAACTTGCCTTCCTGTATGGTGAACTCGATGTCCTGCATATCTTTGTAGTGCCGCTCCAGCTTGTGGGCATAATCGGCCAGCTGCTGATACACTTCAGGCATGAGCTCTTCCAGGGAGGGGTATTGTTCCTTGCGCAGGGCCTCGCTGATGCCTGCCCGGCTGGCCCACCTGCGCGAGCCTTCAAGAGATACTTCCTGGGGGGTGCGAATACCAGCTACTACATCTTCTCCCTGGGCATTGAGGAGAAATTCGCCGTTGAACCGGTTTTCGCCTGTGGCTGCATCGCGGGTAAATGCCACTCCTGTGGCACTGTGGTCGCCCAGGTTGCCATAAACCATGGCCTGTACGTTCACAGCTGTCCCCCAGTCGTCGGGAATGCCGTTGAGCTTGCGGTACAGGGCTGCCCGCTCATTGTTCCAGCTTTCAAATACGGCAAAGATGGCCCCCCAAAGCTGTACCCAGGGGTCCTGCGGGAATGCATTGCCGGTTTTTTCTTGGATTAATTGCTTGAAAGTCCCAACCAGTTGCCGCAGATCGTCCACTGAAAGATCACTGTCCCGGCTTACGCCTTTTTCCGATTTCAGCAGCTGAATTTGCTGGTCGAAAGGATCCGTTTCTCCTTTTTCGGGTTTGAGCCCCAATACCACATCGCCGTACATCTGAATGAGCCGCCGGTAGGCATCCCAGGCAAAACGGGGGTTTTGGCTTTTTTCGCTCAGGCCTTCTACTGATTCGTCGTTCAGGCCCAGGTTGAGCACCGTATCCATCATACCTGGCATGGACACCCGGGCTCCCGACCTTACGGATACCAGCAATGGCTGGTAGCGGTCGCCAAACCCACTGCCCATGAGGTGTTCCAGGTGGCGGATTCCCGCTTTTACTTCTTCTTCAATTGCTTCAAATGCTTTTTCTCTTCCTTTTTTGATATATAAGGTACAAGCTTCGGTGGTCAAGGTAAATCCCGGAGGCACCGGCAGGCCAATGCGGTTCATCTCTGCCAGGTTGGCCCCTTTGCCTCCCAGCAATTCTTTCATAGCTGCATGCCCTTCGGCTTTTCCGTCGCCAAAGGTATATACATACTTGGTCAGGGTGGTAGCATTATTTGTACGCATAACACAATGTTTAATTTCCATAAATTACCACCAAAGAAGTCAACAAACCTTTCAACTTATACTACTATTCTCACTATGCGATTTGACATAGGTCACTTTGAGGATTGATAATCGTCATCCTTAAAGAGGGGGAGTTGGGTATATCTTGTATGTATCATTTGCGCTCCTGATTATCCCGTACTTTGCCACTGACGAAGACATGCCCGGGATAGCAAGCATACAAGATCAGACATGTTTTTTCAACAGCTACATCCACATACCTTTCATTTCATATAGATATGGCCTTAGATAAACCAGATATCACCCGCCCCCCCGATTTACGGGATCATGGAAAAGGAACAGGCCCCCGGAGAACCCAGAAACCAGTTTATGTAGATTATTTACCTCCATGCAATCATGCCTGCCCGGCAGGTGAAAATATTCAGGCATGGATGGCATTGGTTTCGGAGAAACGGTATGAAGAGGCCTGGCAAACACTCGTGGAAGATAACCCCATGCCTGCCATTCACGGGCGTGTATGTTACCATCCCTGTGAAAGTAGCTGCAACAGGGCTTTTATAGATGAAACGGTATCCATACATGCCGTTGAAAGGTTTTTGGGCGACCTGGCCATACGCGAAGGCTGGAAGATACCGCTACAGGAACAACCAGGTGGGAAAAAGGTTCTCATTGTAGGTGCTGGGCCCAGTGGGCTTTCGGCAGCGTACCATCTGCGGCGTATGGGTCATGAGGTGGAAATTCATGAAGCGGGGCCAGTGCCAGGAGGCATGATGCATTTTGGCATTCCCGCTTATAGGCTTCCCAGGAGTGTACTAAAAGCTGAGGTAAGCAGGATAGAAGAGATGGGGGTAAAGATTGTACTAAATCACAAAGTTGAAGATGTGCTGGCCGAAAAGCAGGCAGGCAATTTTGATGCGGTGTTCATAGCCGTGGGGGCACACATTTCAAAAAAGGTGGACATTCCTGCCCGAGATGCCGGTAAAATCATTGATGCCCTCAGTTTTTTGAAAGAGGTTGAGCGCGGAACGGTGCCCAAACTGGGCAGAAGGGTGGCAGTATATGGTGGGGGCAATACGGCCATGGACGCAGCCAGGGTAGCCAAAAGGTTGGGCTACGAACCCTTGATTATCTACCGCCGGGACCGGGAGCACATGCCGGCCCATGAGTTTGAGGCCGAGGAAGCCCTGTCGGAAGGGGTAAAAATCAATTGGCTCAGAACCATAAAGGAAATCGATCAGCAGCACATGAAAGTCGAGGTTATGCGCATAGAGAATGGGCGGCCTGTAGGTACAGGGGAGTATGAAGAACTGGATGCAGACTCCCTCATTCTGGCTCTGGGCCAACAAGCCGACACCCAGTTTTTGAAAGGGATTCCGGGAATCGAGTTTGAATGGGACGGGACTGTCATTGTAGGGCCTGATATGATGACCGGTCATGAGGGCATATTTGCCGGAGGGGACATGGTGCCCAGCGAGCGAACCGTAACTGTAGCCGTAGGACATGGAAAAAAGGCGGCCCGGTTTATAGATGGCTACCTGAGGGGAAAACCGTACGAAAAAGGAATTAAACATCCCGTAGTAGGGCATGAACGCCTCCATATCTGGTACAAGACGTTTGCCCCCCAAAAGGAAGAAGAAGAATTGCCCGTAGAAAAACGCCTACAGGACTTCAGTGAGGTAAAGGCAGGCCTGAATGAAACCGAGGCCACCTATGAGGCGGCGAGATGCCTTTCCTGCGGAAACTGTTTTGAATGCGACGGTTGTTATGGCGCTTGTCCGGAAGATGCCATCATCAAACTGGGCCCGGGGAAGCGCTACAGCATTAACTACAACCTATGCACCGGCTGTGCGGTGTGCTACGAACAATGCCCCTGCCATGCTATTGAGATGATTACCGAACCATAGAGTACGTTCTTAGCTGCAGCCAATAACCCAAATCCGATGAGCAATCACCCAAAACACGTCACCATAGACGGCAATGAGGCAACCGCACACGTTGCTTACCGGGTAAATGAAGTATGTGCCATTTACCCCATTACCCCTTCCTCCCCCATGGCCGAGCTGGCCGATGAGTGGGCCTCCAGGAGGATCCCCAATATCTGGGGGAATATACCCGAAGTCATTGAAATGCAGAGTGAAGGCGGAGCCGCGGGGGCGGTACATGGCGCCCTACAAACTGGTGCCCTCACCACCACCTTCACGGCTTCACAGGGGCTGATGCTGATGCTCCCCAATATGTATAAAATTGCGGGGGAACTCACATGCGGGGTTTTTCACGTAGCTGCCAGGTCCCTCGCAGCCCAGGCGCTCTCCATCTTTGGCGATCACAGCGACGTAATGGCTACCCGCTCCAGTGGGTTTGCCTTGCTGGCCTCCGCCTCGGTACAGGAAGCCCACGACATGGCCCTGATTGCCCAGGCAGCTACCCTGAAATCCCGCATCCCCTTTGTCCACTTTTTCGATGGCTTCCGTACCTCACACGAAGTAAACAAGATTTGCCTGCTTACCGATGAGCAAATCCGGGCCATGATAGACGATGAGGATGTAATGGCCCATCGCAAGCGCAGGCTAAATCCTGACCAGCCATTTGTCAGGGGAACGGCCCAAAATCCTGATGTCTTTTTTCAAGCCAGAGAAACGGTCAACCCTTATTACCTACGAACCCCGGACCTGGTACAGCAGGCGATGAATAAATTTGGCAACCTGACTGGAAGGCATTACCGCTTGTTTGAATATACCGGGGCCCGGGATGCTACCAGGGTTATTATTCTAATGGGCTCCGGGGCACAAACCGCCATTGAAACCGCCCAGGCATTGAATGAAGCCGGAGAAAAAGTTGGGGTAATTCAAGTAAGGCTATACAGGCCCTTTGCGGCAACTGCATGTTTGGATGCACTGCCAGATACGGTCCAGAAAATAGCTGTACTGGACCGCACCAAAGAACCCGGTGCGATGGGTGAACCCCTCTACCAGGATGTGGTAAGTGCCGTTTCTGAAGCCTTTCAGGCACAAGAACGTACCCGCTGGCCTACCATAGTTGGCGGCCGCTATGGCCTTTCATCCAAAGAGTTTACCCCCGGAATGGTGAAGGGAATTTTTGATGAATTAAAAAAAGAAAAACCTCAAAATCATTTTACCATTGGCATTCAGGATGACCTAACCCACACCAGCCTGGCTTATGAGCCGGATTTCGAGCTGGAGGATGCCACCATGACCCAGGCCTTGTTTTATGGATTGGGTGCTGATGGCACGGTGGGAGCCAACAAAAACAGCATAAAAATCATAGGCGAACAAACCGATTTGCACGCCCAGGGCTATTTTGTATATGACTCCAAAAAGTCGGGGGCGCAAACTGTTTCGCATTTGCGTTTTGGCCAACATCCCATAAAAGCTCCATATCTGATCCGGAAAGCTGATTTCATCGCTTGCCACAAGTTTAATTTCATTTATAAAACCGATATGCTCAGCCATGCCAAAAGGGGAGCCACTTTCTTGCTGAACAGTCCCTTTGGCCCTGATGAGGTGTGGGCGCAGCTTCCGGCTAAGGTGCAGCGCGAAATCATTGAGCGGGGGTTGAAGTTTTATGTGATCGATGCTTCCAGTGTTGCCAGGAAGACCCAAATGGGCACCCGGATCAACACCATCATGCAAACTTGTTTTTTTGCCCTTTCGGGTGTATTACCCAAAGATGAAGCCATAGCCAGCATCAAAAAAGCCATTGAAAAAACATATTCCAGAAAGGGCCAGCAAGTGGTTGAAAAGAATTATCGTGCTGTAGATGTCGCCCTGGAGCATTTGCATGAGGTGAAGGTAGGCAAAGTGGTAAACGGGCAGGAAAATATGCTGGCAAAAATCTCCGATGATGCCCCCCAATTTGTACGAGAGGTAACCAGTGTGATGATGCAGGGCAGGGGAGATGAGTTGCCTGTGAGTATGCTTCCGGCAGATGGTACATACCCCAGTGGAACCACCAAATGGGAAAAACGAAATGTCTCAGACCTGGTTCCGGTATGGGAGCCCGACCTCTGCATACAATGCGGAAATTGCAGCTTTGTGTGTCCCCACAGCGTGATCAGGGCCAAATTTTTTCATGAAAATTTCCTGAATGAGGCACCTAAAAGCTTTAAATCAGCTCCCATCAATGCCCGCGGATTTCCCGAAACACACTACAGCCTGCAGGTTTACATCGAAGATTGTACTGGCTGTAACCTCTGTGTGGAAGCCTGCCCGGCCACCCATCCGCAAAACCGTAACTTCAAGGCCATCAATATGCAGGAAAAAATGCCGTTGTTGGAGCAGGAAAAACAGCACATTCACTTTTTTGAGCAAATCCCTTTCAACGACAGGTCCAAAGTAGATTTTTCCCTGGTCAGAGGGGCCCAGTTTTTAGAGCCACTGTTTGAATTCTCCGGAGCTTGTGCCGGCTGTGGCGAAACGCCCTATATCCGGCTGCTCTCCCAGTTGTTTGGCGACCGGCTGATTGTGGCAAATGCCACCGGATGCTCCTCCATTTACGGAGGGAACCTGCCCACTACTCCCTGGACCACCAACCAGGAAGGCAGAGGGCCTGCCTGGTCCAACTCGCTCTTTGAAGACAACGCAGAGTTTGGGCTGGGAATGCGGGTAGCCGCAGACAAACACCAGCAGATTGCCCATGAGCTGCTGGAAGCACTACGGCCCGAACTCGACCATGAGCTGGTAAAGGACCTGCTCAACTGCCCTATGGAGTTAGAATCTGAAATTCAAGCCCAGCGGCTTCGAATAGTAGAATTGAAAAAGCGGCTGGCTCAAATGCATACCCCTCAGGCCCAGCACCTCGCCTCAGTGGCTGATAACCTCGTAAAGCGAAGCATCTGGCTGGTAGGAGGAGACGGCTGGGCATACGACATAGGCTCTGCCGGAGTGGACCATGCCCTGGCCAGTGGCAAAAACATCAACATACTCGTGCTGGATACCGAGGTGTACTCCAACACCGGAGGCCAGGCTTCCAAAGCAACCCCCACAGCAGCTACGGCCAAATTTGCCGCTGCCGGAAAAAGGGTTGGAAAAAAAGACCTCGCTATGCAGGCCATTTCCTATGGCAACGTATATGTGGCGCAGGTGGCCATGGGGGCCAACCCGCAACAAACCCTGCTGGCCTTGCGCGAAGCTGAAGCTTTCCCGGGACCTTCTCTCATACTGGCTTATAGCCATTGCATTGCTCACGGCATTGACATGGAAAAAGGCCTGCGCCAACAAAAATTGGCGGTTCAATCTGGCTACTGGCCCCTCATACGCTATAATCCCAGCCTACGACAGGCCGGACAAAACCCTTTTGTGCTGGATTCCCCCAGGCCTACCATTCCCCTGAAGGATTATGCTTACAATGAGTTGAGGTACCGCATGCTGACAAGAACGAATCCCCAGGAAGCCGAAAAGCTGATGCAGCTGGCCCAGGAAATCGTCAATTTGCGCTGGAAAACCTATGAAGATATGGCTACCTGGACTTCCAGTGACTTTCAACCCGTTGTATAACCATTAACAGCTTACAACATGAACTTAAACCTGCAAACCTCCTATATGGGCCTCAGCCTGAATTCCCCGCTGGTAGTTTCGGCCTGCCCGTTGTCTGAAAAGGTAGAAAATATTGCGAAAATGGAAGATATGGGAGCCGGGGCAGTTGTGCTGTTTTCCCTCTTTGAAGAGCAGCTCAGAAAAGAAAATGAATTGGACGAGCAAATTTTTGCCTCTACCGCTGATATTTTCCCCGAAGCCGCTTCCTACTTCCCCGATTTGGATGAGTACCGCGTAGGAACCGAAAAATATCTGGAAATTATCCGAAAGGCAAAAGAGCGGGTGGACATCCCCATTATTGCCAGCCTCAATGGCATTACCGATGAGGGATGGATTGATTATTCCAAACAAATGGAGCAGGCTGGTGCAGACGCCCTTGAAATCAACATTTTTTACATACCTGCCGATATTGAGTTGTCAGCGCTAGCAGTGGAGAATCGATATATCGACATCGTGAAAAAAGTGCGCAACACCGTTGACCTGCCCATAGCCGTAAAGCTCAACCCCTATTTCTCCTCTATGGGCAATATGGCACTCAAACTTGAGAAGGCCGGTGCGAATGCCCTGGTGTTGTTCAACCGCTTTTACCAGCCCGACTTTGACGTCACCCGCCTGGAAGTGCTATCCAACCTGGAGTACAGCCACGCCAATGAGCTGCGGCTCCCCCTGCTGTGGATATCCCTGCTCTATGGCAAATTACAAGCTTCCCTGGCCGCCACCACCGGTGTGCAGGGAGCACTGGAAGTAATCAAGTACCTGCTGGCCGGGGCCGATGTGGCCATGACCGCCTCTGCCCTGTACAAGCATGGAATAAAAGCCCTGCACAGCATGAAACACGACCTCATGGTTTGGATGGAACAAATGGGCTTCAAATCTATTGATGACTTCAAAGGCATCATGAGCCAACAAAAAGTAGCGGATCCCACAGCTTTTGAACGAGCCAATTATATCAGAATACTCGAAACAAGTGGCTGATCGAACACAAGGCGCAGAAAAGCTAGCCCTTTTTGAAAAGCTCCTAATTGAAAAATTGACGAATTGGGTGCAAAAGCGTATCATTGGGTCATGGAAAGATTCATGAAAGCCGCGCTGGCAGAAGCCCGGCAGGGCTATGCCGAAGGCGGCATCCCCATTGGCTCGGTGCTGGTGCACCAGGGGCGCATCATCGGCCGTGGCCACAACCGCCGCGTGCAGCAGGGCAGCGTGGTGTTGCATGGCGAAATGGATGCCCTGGAGCGGGCAGGCCGCCAGCAAGCCCACGTCTATAGAGCCTCTACCATTTATACCACCCTCTCACCCTGCCCCATGTGCAGCGGAGCCATCTTGCTGTATGGCATTCCCCGTGTGGTGGTAGGCGAAAACCGGAGCTTTATGGGTGCAGAAGATTTGCTGCGCAGCAAAGGCGTGGAAGTAGTCGTACTGGACGACCCGGACTGCTATGCCCTCATGCAGCAGTTTATCCGCGAGCATCCTCAGCTTTGGAATGAGGATATTGGGGTGTAGGGGTAGTGTCGGTTTTTTCGATGAAAATTCCAGCTTTGATGCGCTGCTCTGTTTCGGCCAGCACTTCCTCTACGTCCCTCCCCTTCGGGTCTATGGGCGCATGTGCCGTCCAGGTGGGCTGCACCCCCACGGCCATGGGAAATTTGCCATAGCGGGTGAGCTTCCAGCTGTGGTTGACCGTTACCGGCACGATGAGGGCAGAGGGAATGTATTTGAGCAGGGTTTTAAGTCCATTGGGAGAAAAGCGTTTGGGGATGCCGTTACGGCTGCGGGTGCCTTCGGGAAAAATAACGGCCGCATAGCGGTTCTGCTCTATGTACTGCCCAAACTTTTTGAGGGCGGGCAGGGCCTGGCGGGGGTTTTTGCGGTCGATGAGTACATTGCCCCCATGCCGCAGGTTGAAGGAAATACTGGGTATGCCCCTGCCCAGCTCAATTTTGGATACAAACTTGACGTGATGCCGGCGAAAAAACCAGAAAATAGGGGGGATGTCGTACAGGCTTTGGTGGTTGGCGACAATGATGAGCGGCCGGTCGGTGGGCAGCGGAGCCTCCTGCCTGAAGCGGCAGCGCGTGCCCAGCAACAGCAGGCTCTGCATGAGAAAAAAATTGAGGTAATCCACCGATTTTTTGTGCCACTCATACCCTCCTGCTTTGAGGCAAATCCACTGTATGGGGTGAAAAATAACCAAAGTGAGGCCAAAGGCAAGCAAATGAAGGGGAGTCAGTACATATCCCGCCAATTTTTGAAGCATACAGGCAAATGATTGAGCGTACAAAACAACTGCATACAAGCACAGTTGCTTATTCAAACATACAAAAGGCATGAACAAGCTCCAAGCGCAGCTACTTTCTCAGTTGCAGAGAAATGATGTGTTTGCTGACTGAGAAGGCCCCCTGGGCTTTCACTACTGCCTCCACCTCTTTACCTATGGCTTCATCGTGGCCAGGCCGGTAAAAGAGCGAATTTTTGAGATAATGCATGAAGGCCTCCGCTGAGGGAAAAGTGATTTTGTTGCGCAAAAGAGAAGGTTTCAGCGAAGAAAAGCCCACCTCTTCCCCCAGAGAAATCACCTCCTGGTGAAACTGCTCAAACACATAGTCCATAAAGGGCTCTACTTCGTGCTGCCTGCGCAGAATGGGCAGAAACTCCTGGTTGGTGCCCCTGTAAGGGGCTATTACCCAGAAAATACCACCAGGCCTCAGCAGGCGAAACACCTCGGCCAGCAAATGGGGCAGGTTTTGGGTATAATACAGCGAATAAGATGAGTAGATGAGGTCAAACTGGCCCGAGCGCAGCTTGTGATGCAGATCGAGCTGATCGAAACTACCAGCGATCAGATGCAGGGAAGCAGCCGCCCGGTACTGCGCTTTGAGCGTTTGAAGGCTTTGCTGCGAGAGGTCGATGCCCCAGATATGGGAGCGGGGAGAAAGCAGCGGGCCAAACAGCAGCACTTGCTTGCCCGTACCACAGCCCAGGTCCAGCACCTGTGCCGGCAGCGGCAGCTCGGGAAACTGCCGCAGGCACCATTCGTCAAAGTCTCTGCTTGCAAGGCTGTTGGCAGCCAGGCGCGCCTGTAGCTTTTCCCTTGCCGTAATGTCTTCCTGAGAGGCTCCGGTTGTTTTCATGCTGTTTGGATTGCGTAAGAGCCGAAAATTAGCACATTCCCTTTCTTCAAACAAATACGGCTAAACAGGCGAAATATCCCCTTTTGCCCAAAAATGCACAAAAATACAAAAAGCTTACCCTCGTATTAATAAAGTTATTATAGCATTACTCATTTTTTTGATTTTAAAAGGGTACGAAAAAATTTTACATAACCACATTTACTCCCGTTCATCAAACAAACTTTGTCATTCATGAAGGCATTCTGACAATTGGCACATACAAAATAGCAGTTCGCGCAATTTGCTCTTGCAATCGCAAATTTCAAGTGTATATTTGTATCAACAGGTTAAAGTAAAGAATGAGCAAGGGTTAGGGTTGACTCGCACAAAGTGCTTGAGTCCCCTAATTTTTTTTTTGGCCCACCCAAATTTTTACCCAAAATACCTTCAAAAACAAAGTTAATACTGTGTGTATATTTTTATACACACATAATACTTTTATTATCCCGAAACATGTATCGATAAGCAGGCCGCAATATTTTGTTGCGCAGAGCGGTTTATATTTTTTTTCACAACAATTAGGGGTGTTTTTCTCTATTGAACCGGGTAAGGTTTTGTTTTTATTTATTAGTGAATTCTTATCTTGTTTTTTTCAAATAAATATCAAAAAAAATATATTACAGGGCATGTAAAAAAAATCCCGCCCCCTTGCGGGCGCGGGAAGTATTCATTTGCATATCATGCTCAGGCAGCCATGCCTTTCATTAAAGCGGGTGGCTTTTGCTACTGACTGCGGTAAAAGGCAATCAGCTGAATGAACATGAATAGCAACAAAGGGCAAATAAACCCGGGCTTCCTGTCCTTATTCTTTTCTGAGTACAAAAAGAAGCGGAGCCATACTGGCTCCGCTACATATTTATCGGTTCAACTGAAACAAAAAAGCCCCGAAAATACCTTGATAAGTGTGTTACTTATGCATAAGGGCACAAAGGGCCTTCTGTCTTATCAATACGAAAAGACGAAAAGTATGTTTTATTTTATGGGTACTATCAGTGTCTTTTACCTCTCCTTTCAGGTAACAAACCGTCTGCAACCCTTTCACTGTCAGCTTGTCCTTGAATTAGAAAAAAAATTCAGTTCCCTTCCACCTCCTTTAGTTCATTGACAGCCTCGAGTGCTTTGCGAATGTGTGGCTGGGGAAACTGAGTGGCCACGTGCAACCTGATGATTCCCGAACGGTCGATCACAAAAGTTTCACGCCCGGGCACCAGTCCCATAAAGGACCTGGATACGCCATACAACTGCTGCACCTTCCCCTCCGGATCGCTCAGCAGTTGGAAGGGCAGGCGACGATTTTGGTGAAAATCCTTGTGGGAAGCCACCGAATCGCTGCTGACACCGATCACCTCGGTGTTGGCGTCCAGAAACTCTTCATAGCTGTCGCGAAAGCCACAGGCCTCTGCGGTGCAGCCGGGTGTTTCATCCTTGGGATAAAAGTAGAGCACCACGTTCTTTTTTCCCCGGTAATCTGAGAGGCGCACAGCCTTTCCGTCCTGATTGAGCAATTCAAAATCGGGCGCTATATCTCCTGCTTTGAGTTTTCCCATTTTTTTCTCGTCTTTGTAATTGGATACGGTGAGTAAGATTTTTTTTAGATTGCAAAAAAATATAATATTTTAGACATAAACCGTTAGAATTTAAACTTTGTTTTATGAAACAACTTAAACGCTTTTTCATACTGGCAGCCGCTATGCTGGTGGCTGGTACGGGTATGTACGCACAATGTTCACCGGACAGTACCCTGGGAAATGTAACGGGCTTGTACCCCGACACCCTGCAATATGCCATTGTGGACTCCATGTATGAGCAGGTAATCAATGTGATTGCTTCTGAGGATACTACGGTGACGGTCCCGGGCGTGGGCACCCTTGCCCTGGATTTTTGTGAAATCCGCATCGACTCCATCACGAACATTCCTCCGGGCATGAGCTTTGCCTGCAATGAGCCCGACTGTATCTATACCATCAACCACGCCGATGCCGACAGCATCATGCGCTTTTGCGCCAGCCTCAGTGGTAGGCCCACCAGTGTGTATGACGACAGTTTGCGCGTTTATGTGAAGCTATCTATTGGCTTTTACAGCCCAGCTACCAATACCTGTACGCCCCTGGGTACCCTGCCCGACTCCCTTACCACCATTGTGTTTCCCATACGCTTTGTGGTAACGGATGGTACACCTGTTGAGGACTTTACTGCAGCTACGGTATCCATGAAACTGATTCCCAACCCTGGCTTTGACAAAAGCATGCTTACCTATCAGCTGCCCGAGGCCGCCAGGGTAGAAGTGGGCATTTACAACCTCTTTGGTCAAAAACTGCGGGAGGTATATAACGGAAAAGCCAGCCCGGGCAGCTACCAGCACCAGCTTGAGCTCGCCGATTTGCCGGCAGGACTGTATTTTGTTCAATTAAAACTCGATGAAGGCAAAAAGACCTTTACCCAAAAACTGCTGAAACAGTAGCACGCGTTGGCCAGCAGACACTGAAGGTACAGAGCGTGCGCATTGCCCCTTGGGCCAACACGCTTACCAAGTGATTAACAAACAGTTAAAGCTGCCGAACTCGTTCATAGTGTCAATAATTTTAGCAGTTCATCACCCCCAGTATTTGGGGGTGAGTTGTATATAAGCTGGTGGTTTTTTGCTAACTTATGTCAATTCCGGATGATTATCTAACCCATCTTGCTATGAAAATAAGGAGAAAAACGATCATACAGCCCCTGTTGATAGCAGGGCTGTTTCTGATGGCTCCCCTTTGGGTGTGGGGCCAGCGCATTACCCTTTCGGGCACTGTTACCGATGCCAGCACAAAGGAAACCCTGGTGGGCGCCTCGGTGGTAGTGCCCGAGGATGGCACAGGTGCCTACACAGATGAAACGGGAAGCTATACCTTAAGCATAGAGGTAAAAGGACGGCAGCAGGTGAAGGTGCAGTATTCCTATACGGGTTTTGCCAAACAGACCCTCAACATCCCTCTGGATGAAGGCAACCAGGTACGCGACATTCGCCTGGAGCCCGAAGATTTTACGACCGAGGATGTAGTGATTACAGCCAGCAAAGGCTTTGAACAAAAGCAATCGGATGTGACGGTCTCCATCAGCGTGATGAAGCAGGAAGCCATTGACCTGCAGGCCACTACGGATGTGAGTACGGCCATTACCCAAATACCGGGCATAGATGTGCTGGACGGGCAGGTGAGCATCAGGGGAAGTTCGGGTTTTGCCTATGGCGTGGGCAGCCGGGTGATGGTGATGATGAATGGCCTGCCCCTGCTGTCGGGCGATGCCAGCTCGGTGGATTTCCGCCTGATTCCGGTTGACAATATTTCGAGAATAGAGGTAGTAAAAGGTGCCAGCTCCGTGCTGTACGGCTCTTCTTCACTGGGAGGCGTAATCAATATCATCACCGACGATGCGGGGGAAAAGCCCAAAACCTCTATCCGGCTGCGGGGCGCCATTTACGACCAGCCCCGCTTCAAGGCCCTGGACTGGGATGGCGATGCCAGCCCCTACCAGGCTTCGGCCCATTTGTTTCATTCACGCCAACTCAACAAAAGTACAGACGTCATCCTGCAAACCGACCTCATCAAGGATTCGGGCTACCGGCAGGGAACCGACCGGGAAGAGTTCAGGGGCATGCTGATGTGGAAATTCCGTCCGGAACACGTGCCAGGCCTTACCCTGGGAGCCAATGTGGGTACCCGCATCGACTCCAGCGGCGCCACCTTATACTGGCGTAGCTACTACCCCGACACCATCAACGGCGTGGTGAGTGGCGGCGCCCTTACCCCTACCCTGGACGGCAACGGCGCCCGCAAGCGCCTCAATACCCGCCTCACCATTGATCCCTATATCAAATACCTCACCCCTAAAGGCAATATGTATTGGTACAGAGGACGTTACCTGCGCCAGAAGAATGTAAACAACACCAACCAGAGCAACCGCAGCAGCATTTTTTACAATGATTTTTTGTACCAAACTACCCTGCTGGACAAAATCAACTGGGTGAGCGGGCTTACCTATACCTACTCCACCATCGACAGCCGCGACCTCTTTGGGGGGGAGCGCATCACGGCAGAGGGAGATACCATTTTTCATGATGGCATGTTTTCTTCCAACTCCCTGGGGCTTTATACCCAGCTGGACGGCAAGTTTGGTCGGCTAAACACCAGCCTGGGCCTGCGGCTGGAAACGGTAAAAATTGATACCTTGCAGCGGGAAACCATTCCCCTGCTGCGCGCAGGGCTAAACTACGAAATAGCTCGGGGCACGAATGTGCGCCTTTCGGCCGGGCAAGCCTTTCGGGCCCCTTCCATAGCCGAACGCTATACCAGCACTACCGGCGGCGGCATTATTGTAGAGCCCAATCCCAACATCAAATCGGAAAAAGGGTTCAGCATGGAGCTGGCCCTGCGGCAGGGGTTTCGCTTCAATAACCTCAAGTTCAAAGGACAAGGGTACATAGATGTAGCTGCTTTTCGCATGCAGTACGACAACATGGTGGAGTTTGGGCTGAAAGAACTCAACATTGCCACCCTTTCGGGCAGGTTTAGCACCACCAACGTGGCCAATGCCCGCATTTCGGGCATTGAAGTTACCGCCCTGGGCGAATTTGAATACGGCCCCTGGTATTTCAACTTCTCCGGCGGGGTTACCTACATAGACCCCGTTGACCTGGACGGCGTACCGCCCGAGCGGCAACTCGACCTGAGTGCATGGCCGGATAACCTGGTGAAGCTGCTCATTGATATACAAAACCCGGAAATTGTGGACCAGCCCCGCCGCCTGAAGTACCGCACCAAATGGACCACCCGCGCAAGTGGTACCCTGGGCTATAAAAAACTGAGCTTTTCCACCAATGTACGGGCCCGTAGCTTTATGGAGTCCATTGACCAGTTTTTGTTCATTGTGGTGAATGACCTGCAGGATTTCCGGCAGCGCCATCCCGATGGCTCCGAGGTCATTGATTTTATTCTGGGCTACGAAATCAACCCCTACAGCCGTGTTTCGGTAAATGTAAATAATGCCTTCAATGAAGAGTACATGATTGTGCCCGGCATTCTGGGTGAACAGCGCAGCCTGAGTGTACAGTTTAAGGTGGTATTTTAGACCTCACAGCTTCAGTATGCGTCGGCTGAGCAGCAGCCGGCCATCTCTGGTGGTAAGTCGAAGCAGGTAAAGGGCAGCCGGCAGCTCGCTCAGATCCAGTACATGCTTGCTGCGCCCGGCAGGCAGGCTAATGACTTTACGGCTTCGGCCGGACAAGTCGATCAGCCGGAGCTGCACAGCTCCGGCCTGGGTTGGGCCGGTATGCGCTACATGCAGCAGGTTGTGGGTGGGATTTGGATAAATGTGCCAAATGGTCTTTTCTGCCGGGGCCAGACCTACGAGTTGGCAGCTTGTGTTTTCACACATTTCCCCTCCACCAGGGAGTTGGCGCTTCACATTTATGCACAAACTTGCCGGCGAACCTGTGGAATAAATGTGGATAACTGTATCTTTTCCCACACTCGTGCTACTGCTGCCGTCTCCCCACTCCCAACGAATGCTGTCGCAACCCTGCTGGAGCAGGCGGGGAATAAAGCGGAAGGTAGAGTCATTGAGGGTGTCCACCTGCAGGCCAGCAGCCAGATCAGGCATGAGGTCTTCGCATCCGCAATCCTCCCGGTCAACGCAGTCGGCCAGCAGGTCGCCGTCGCGGTCGGGCCAGCGGTATTGTACCCATACCCGGGCCGTATCGTAGCTATTCCATTCGTTGGCGAGCTGGTAGGAGAAGGTGAAAGACGAGTCAGGAAATTCCCTGATAATGAGTTGGTTATTATTAGTTTCCCACAGTAGCCCTTCGGGCTGCTGGCTCAGGCCTTCTATGCGCAGGCCGCTGCCGCAGTCGTTGGCCAGCGCATCCAGCAAGGCCTCGTTTTGCCCGCAACTCAGCAGCAAGGTGTCGTCAAAAGCATGGGGGCGGTAGAAGCTTTCGAGGGTCAGGGGTTTGTTTTGTGGGGTAAAATTCCGGTTGCAGCAGCCCCCCGCATCCGCTGTGGGCTCCCAGTTCCAGAAGAGCATGCCTGCAAACCAGGGCTCGTTGCAAAAGGCCCGCATGGCCGCTGTATAGGCCCGCGCCTGCAGGGCACAGTTGTGCTCAAAAGGACAACTGCCCGCAACAAAACCGGCACAACCCAGCCAGGGCGTTTGCACGGCTGCTGCATGGCTGGCATACCCAATTTCGGTAAACAATACGGGCTTTTGTACACTGTCGGCTACTTCTTTGAGAAAATCTTTCCACAAACTCCATCGCCCACTCAGCTGCTCCACGGTCCCTCCGCTTAAGCCTCCCAAAGGGAAATAGGCATCTACCCCAATGAGGTCCAACAGATCCCAAAAGGGCGTGCTCAGAAAAGCATCCCAGTTGGCGGCATACACCAGGCGGGCATCCGGCAGCTGGTTTCGGGTTTGGGCAATGACGGCTTCCCACTCCGCCCGGAAGGCCTCCATGGTAGAAAACTCCGTTCCTACACAAAACAACTCCACGCCCTTTTCTGCTCCCAGTGCAGCCAGCTGCCCGACAAACTGCCGGTAGCTTTCAAACCAGGCACCTGGATCGGCAGGATCGATGAGGCCGCGCCAACTGCCGTCCAGCACATCTACATGGGGTTTGAGCATCACCTTCATGCCCCTGGCATGCAGAGAGTCAATGGTTTGGGCTATTTCTTCCAGGGTGGCCGATTTTTGCGGATGAGGCCATATTTGGGTGGAATACGGGGCCTCCATGTACCAGGTAAGCACCAGAGAGGCCGTATTTACCGGTAGCTCAGTCATTTGCTCCAGTGCATTGGAGGGGTGTTCAAATCCATACCTGCTTTGCTCCTCCCAGCGCACTTCGTCCAGCCATACTTCGCCGGAGAAGCTTCCCGTCCAGCTGCTGTTGGCCCCTATTTTCAGGCCCACCGCAATGATCTGTGTGGGGTCGAAGCCCTCACTCATGAAGCCACCGGCTGGTGCCAGGGTATCTGGTGTAAGCCATACCGTATGGCAGGTATCACTTAGAGGGGCGATGTTGGTCCAACTGCCGTAAAAACTCCGCCACTGGGCGTCTTTTACAAAGAGCTGAAACCCATTGGGAGCACTGGTCTCTCCTCCCAGCCCGGCAGGGCAGTAAACTTGTACACTCAGCGGACTTCCCTGCAGGTTGAGTGGCGCGGTAAGGCAGCTAGCAGTGTCACCTCCAGGCGGATGCTGGCGCATGTCCACGAACACCTCGCCGTTGGCCAGGTTGGGATGACCTCCCTGCAGCTGAACACTAAGGCGCAAAGCCGCATTTCCCGTGCAGGCAAAACCCGTACCCACTTCAGCTGCCTGTATGGCCTGTGAATTGAAAAAATCCTGAACCTGCCAGCTCTGACTATAGGGCAATTGCCCCTGCTGAAAGGTGGGGTAGTTGAATCCCATGTAGGTAAACCCGGGCTGTGCCAGCAGTAGGGCAGGCGTCCATATCCAGCTCCAAATCAGCATACATAATCCGGTTTTCTTTCTGGCAAACATCAAAGCAATTGATTTTCCGGGGCAATGGTAGTAGCTTGGCACTACGTCCGGTTTCCGACAGTATTTCATTTTACGAAGCTTAAATTCGCCTTTGTACGCCCCTGGCAGCAAGCCTGGCAGGAGATGAGGCAGATGTACCGGGCAAATTTTGCCTGCTACAATATATCACATTTTAATCGCAATTCCATTTTTGCACTCCCCAACATTCCATCTACATGAAACAGTATGATCTCGCAGTAATAGGTGCCGGCTCAGGCGGGCTGGTAGCTGCCACTTCAGCCAGGCGCGCAGGACTGAAAACCGTAATGATTGAGAAAAATAAAATAGGCGGAGAATGTACCCATTATGGGTGTGTGCCCAGCAAGGCATTGTTGCACACCAGCAAAACCTATCACGCTCTGCCTGATAACACGGAGCTGGGCCTGCCCGAAGTCGCCTTAACACAGCCCCTGGATTTTGGAAAGGTGATGGAGAAAGTGGATGAAATTGTACAGGGTATTTATGCCCACGAAACCCCTGAAGTGTTTCAAAAACAGGGCATAGACGTAATCGTGGACCCAGCTGGAGCCCAATTTTTGGACCCCGGCACCCTCAGGGCAGGACAAGTACAACTGAAAGCGAAGCACAGCATCATCTGTACCGGTTCATCTCCGCGCAGGGTCCCCATTCCCGGTGATGAGGGGGTGGACTACCTCCACAATGAGAATTTTTGGACATTACGCGAGTTACCCAAAAAGCTGGTATTCATTGGCGGAGGTGTCATTTCGGCAGAGCTGGGACAGGCCATGGCCCGCCTGGGCAGCCAGGTGTGCATACTGGACCGCAATACGCGCATCCTCAAGGTCACCAACCCGGAGGTGGGCGCCCATATCAGCCAGGTTTTTGAGACAGAAGGCATTCGCCTGCTCACCTCAGCTGAAGTTATTCGCTTCGATACTCCTCATACGATGCTGGTAAAGCAGGCTGGCCGGGTTATTCGCCTGGAAGCAGACCGCTTTTTCATGGCAGCCGGCAGAAGTCCCAATGTAAAGGGGCTGGGGCTCGAGCAGGCAGGCATAGCCTATACCGCCAGTGGCATTCAAACCAACGAGTACCTGCAAACCACTGCTTCCAATATATATGCCTGTGGAGATGTTACAACTACCCATAAATTCACCCATACGGCTTCTTACCAGGCGGGCATTTGCCTGCATAATATCTTGCACGGCAACAGTAAGCCCAGTGATTTGTCGGTATTGCCCTGGGCCATATTCACCCAACCCGAAATCGGACATGTGGGCTTGTCCGAAGCAGAGGCCCGTCGGCTGTATGGAGCTGATCTGGATATTTTCAAGGTGGATGCGGCCATAGACCGTTTTATTACTGACCGGAAGCGGGGTGGGTTTTTGCAGGTAATGTTTGCCCCCAATCAGCAGGTAGTGGGTGCCCAGGCCATAGGAGCGCATGCCGGAGAATGGATTCAATTGCTTACCCTGGCAATAAGGCACCGGATTTCTGCAAAGGAAATGGCGGATACCATTTTTTCCTACCCCACCTATTCCGAAATTGTAAAAAAGGCCTTTACCCGCTTTTTACGAACCAAAAACTGATGATCAGCTGCATTGTACTATGTTTGGATGAAGCAGCCTGTATTGAGCAGGTGCTACAGGACCTGCACAAACAGGAGTACGGGCAGCCTTACGAGCTACTGCTGGCCGACGGTGGCAGCACTGATGGCACCCAGGAGCTGGCACGCCCCTATGCCCGCATTGTCAACTGTGAAAGGGGCAAAGCCCGGCAGATGAACCAGGCTGCTGCGGAGGCAAAAGGCGACATCCTCTTTTTCGTACACGCCGATATGCACTTATCGCCTTCTACTTTTTCCGCCATACATGCCTGCATTTATGAGCATGGCTATGACGGAGGCGGATTTGCCAATGAATTTGATACCCACAACCAAAAAATCAAACAATTAGGTACCCTCATGAACCTGCGGCTGCTGGATAAGCGGGAACAGTCAGACAAGGGAATTTTCTATGGAGACAATGGCATTTTTGTCAGGCGCACAGTGTTTGAGCAACTGGGAGGGTTCCGGGAAATTCCCATTATGGAGGACTACGATTTTTCCCTTCGCATGAAGCAGCATTTTCGCGTACTGCGCATTGCCTCACCCAAAATCGTAGTTTCGGCTCGCAGGCATATCAAAGCCGGCTTTGTAAAAACCCGCCTGCAGTGGGTATTGATTCGCAAATTGTACCAGTGGGGGGTTTCTCCTGCTTTTCTGGCAAAATGGTACCGGGATATCCGGTAAATGCAGGACTGGAAATCCATTAATTAACGTGAGTTCGGGATATTAAACCCTGATTACCAATCGTTTATCTTTGATATGAATTTCGCAACTATTCAGCACCCTCAGGCTGAAAAAAAACAATAACAATTGTTGTAAGTTGCTCATTTTCAATGACTTGTGTTAACCACCCCCAGCCCCTCCTTGAAAATGAGGGGAGCTTTTTCGGGGCAGGCGGCGCAGCCGC